>JANOAW010000429.1:0-2038 GCA_031411355.1 Hyphomicrobiaceae bacterium
CAACAAGCAGATCACCAGCATGGACGACCTCAAGGGGCTCAAGCTGCGCAACCCGACGCGCCTTGCAGGTGAAGCCCTGAAGGCCCTCGGCGCGACCAGCGTCGGCATGCCCGTGCCGCAGGTGCCTGAGAGCCTCGCCCAGAAAGTCATCGACGGCGCCGTGGTGCCGTGGGAGGTCGTGCCGGCCATCAAGGTCCACGAACTCGTCAAGTTCCACACCGCCATCCCGGGCTCTCCAACGCTCTACGCGGCAAGCTTCTTCCTGGCCATGAACTCGGCCAAATACGCGGGGCTGCCCGAAGATCTGCGCGCCATCGTGGACAAGCATTCGGGCATGGCTTTCGCCAAGCGGGCCGGCAGCATGTGGGACGAGGCGGGCGCCGGCGTGCTCGACATGGTCAAGAAGCGCGGCAATACCATCTCGGCCATCTCTGAAGAAGAAAAGCAGAAGTGGATCAAAGCCTGCGAGCCGGTCACGGCGGCTTGGATCGAGCAGATGAAAGCCAAGAACATCGACGGCGCGAAACTCGTCGCCGACGCCAAGGCACTGGTTGCGAAGTATAATAAAACCTGATCGGCACCGCGGCCGCGATCACGAGGGGTGATGCGGCCGCGTGACTGTATCGGGAGGGGGTTGAGCGCATGAGCGGCACCGAATTGCCCGTCGAGGCAGGCGGGTTATCGTCGACACCTGTCGGCTGTATCGATCGCGTCACCGGCTGGTTTGCGATCCTCGGCGGCATGCTCGCGCTGGCCGTTGCGTTGCTCGTCACCACCAGCGTGCTCATGCGCTGGCTGTTCAGCGCGCCCATCGATGGCGACTTCGAATTCGTAAAAATGGCGACAGCCGTCGCCGTGTTCGCCTACCTGCCCTACACGCAGGCACGACGCGGCAACATCATGGTCGACACCTTCACCAGCTGGCTGCCGCAACGCCTCTGCAATGCCCTCGATGCTTTCTGGGATATCGCCTACGCGGTGCTGATGGGCTTTGCCGGCTATTGCCTCGTGATCGGGTCGCTGGAAGCCCTCAAAAGTGGCGAAACCACCATGCAGCGCCAGATCGTGCTGTGGCCGAGCATCGCGCTCGCCACGGCCTTGTGCCTGTTGCTCGCCGTAACGTGCCTCGTGACAGCCGCGCAACTGATCAGAAAATCGACCGCACGGGGCAAGTCATGAGTGGCATGTCGATCGCCCTGCTGGGCTTTGCCATCATGCTTGTGCTCATGATGCTGCGCGCGCCGATCGGCTTCGCCATGCTCGCGGTCGGTGCGGTCGGCTATGGCTATCTGTCGAGCCCTGCTGCCCTGTTCGGCTACATGAAGACCAACCCCTACCATCAGTTTGCCAACTATACGCTGTCGGTCATTCCCTTGTTCATTCTCATGGGGGCGCTCGCCGAGCGCGCCGGCATCGCCGGTGCCTTGTTCAAGGCGGCGGAGCGCGCCCTCGGCCGCTTCAGGGGCGGGCTCGCCATGGCCGTCATCGGCGCCTGCACCGCCTTCGGCGCCATCTGCGGCTCGTCGGTCGCGACCACGGCCACCTTTGGCCGCGCGGCCCTGCCAGAACTGCTGAAATACAAATACGACGGCGGTTTTGCCACCGGCACCATCGCCGTCGGTGGCACGCTGGGAATTCTCATCCCGCCGTCGGTCATTCTCGTCGTTTACGCCATCACGACCGAACAAAATATCGCCAAGCTGTTCCAGGCCGCGCTCATTCCAGGGCTGCTCGCGGCCGTGTTCTATTGCATCACGATCGCAATCATGGTGCGCCGCAATCCACAGCTTGCGCCGGACGTGGCGCGGCCGACGTTCGAGCCTACGGCCCGCACCTGGTGGCAATGGGTGGTGGCCGGCATCGTCCTGACGATCGCGATGCGCCTCTTCTATGCTGAGGCCGGCCTGATCCAGAAGGCGTTCGCGGTTCGAGGGTATCGCGGCGCGATCGCCGAGTTGTGGCCGCAGGCGTCCTTGTTACTCCTCGCCGCCATCTGCCTCACAGTCGACGCCACCGTCATGCCGGCGATCCTGGTCGC
>JANOAW010000430.1:0-6092 GCA_031411355.1 Hyphomicrobiaceae bacterium
CGTCGTACCGACGGCGAGTTGAGTTGTACATCCAAAAGATGTATTGATAACATCTCGCATATGCGCGCGCCAACTAGGGTCAACCAATGGCAAAGAGATTTTTACCTACGGAAGCAGAGCGAACTCTGATCGAGACGGTTATCAGAGATCATTTAAATGGACATGACATTCAGCCGTGCAATATCTCCATCGAGACAGATGATGAAGGGTCCGAAAGCATTTCTGTGGGCCTCTGCTATAATCTATCAGAAAAACCAATCGATCCCGAGATGTCGGTTGATTTGTTGGCTGCCGTCCGTGATGCGCTGATCGCCGCTGGCAATGACAGAATTCCGTACATCGAGCATTATTTCGATGCCAAGCAGCCTATCGGCGAGTTTTCCCGTGCATACTGATCTACTGCTCACCGCGCGACGTCTTATCACGGATAACGACGGCTGTGGACCGTCCGAGGTTGACCTGCGACGGGCCGTAAGCACGGCGTACTATGCGCTTTTTCATTTCATTTCCGAGGCGAGTGTTGCTTCAATACTCGGTGGGCAAGCAGGAGCGCTCGAGCGTGCAAAGGCGCAGGTTATCGGTCGATCAATCACAAGGACATTGAACAAGCTAGCGAGCGCGCAAAAAATCCATCCACAAACTTCCCAAAAGGCATAACTGATTTTGCAATTGTCTTTCTCAACATGCACAAGGCGAGATCCAAGGCCGATTATGACCGAACAATTGACGGCAACTTTAACCTGCCACAGGTCCAACACAAGATTGGAGAATGTGAAGCGGCGATACGACGCTATGGCCAAGAAGCTCAGCATCATCAGAAAGCATTCGCCGCGCTCGTGGTGATCAAGTATCCAAACCGCACTGGTAAGTAGCAGGCGGCGCGGCTATGCGCCGGCCGGTCCCTCGACGAGTGCCGATTTGGCTCTTTGGATGAAACTGCCCACGCCTTTCTTTGCCACCAGCCGACCTGCGGCCACGATCGTCTCGCCGCGCAGGATCGTCTCGACCGGCCAGCCCGTGCACACGATGCCCTCGTAGGGCGTGTAATCGGACCCATCCTTCATGTCGGCATGTGTGATGGCTTTGGTGATCGAGGGGTCCCACAGAACCAGATCGGCGTCGGCACCGATCGCGATCGCGCCCTTCTTCGGGTGCAGGCCATAGGCCTTGGCATGGTTGGTCGACGTCAGCGCAACGAAGCGGTCGAGGCCGATGCGCTTCTCCATGACGCCTTTGGAAAACAGGATCTGATTGCGAGCGCCGACGCCCGGCATGCCGTTCGGAACCCAGCGAAACGATGTGCGCGCCTTCGGGTTCAGTTTGCCCTCGGGACTGTCGTATTTGAAGGGGCAATGGTCGGACGAAAACAGGTCGAAATCGCCACGCTCGATGCCGGCCCAGACGGCCTGCTGGCTGGCTGCGTCACGCGGCGGCGGCGAGCAGACGTATTTCGCCCCCTCCATGTTGAGACCTTCGAGATCTTTAGCGGTCAGCACCAGATATTGCGGGCAGGTTTCGGCCAGCACCTTCAAGCCGCGGTCACGCGCCCGGCGGATTTCCTCGACTGTCGGACCGTTCGAGATGTGCACGATGCAGACAGGCACATCCATGACTTCGGCGAGCGAGAGCGCGCGATACGAGGCCTCCCGCTCAGCGATCAGCGGCCGAGACACGGCGTGATAATACGGCTGCGTCTTGCCTTCGCGCTCGAGCTTGTCCGTGAGGTAGCGGATGATGTCGTAGTTTTCGCAATGCACCATGACCAGGGCGCCGGTCTCCTTGGCGACCGTCATGACCTTCAGGATCTGCTCGTCGGTGAGAGCCAGGCCTTCGTAGGTCATGAAAACCTTGAACGAGGTGTAGCCGTCGGCGATCGCGCTCGGCAGTTCCTGGCCGAGCACGCCGGGCGTCGGGTCAGAAATCACGAGGTGGAAGCCGTAATCGGTATAGCACTGCTGGTCGGCTTTCTTGTGATAGCCGGTCAGTGCTTCGCGCAGGGTCTGGCCCTTCTCCTGCATGCAAAAGGGAATCAGAGTCGTGTTACCGCCGAACGCCGCCGAGCGGGTGGCACTCTCGAAATCGTCGGCCATGGTGATGCCGGGGCCGGACGGCTGGGAGATGTGCACGTGACTGTCGATGCCGCCGGGCAGCACCAGCTTGCCGCTGGCATCGACCCGATCCGGCGCCGTAAGATCGTGGCCGAGACCGGCGATACGGCCACCGGAAATACCGATGTCGCACATGACGAGATCGCCACCGGTGAAAACGCGGCCATTGACGATGACACGGTCGAAGGTCTGAGGCATGCGACTGTTCCCTGCTACACAACACGTTTCGTGCGACTAGCAGAAACCTCGCGGGTCAAGTCAATGCAGTGCGCATCGACCCGTGCCCGGAACCGCCGAGATTCGTCACTCGATTTTGAAGTCCTTCGGTTTCCAGGCGGGTTTGGGGTACGCTGGGTCCATGTCGGCAAGCGTCGCCCGCACAATGGCGGCAATGGCCACGTTGCGCGCCCATTTGCGATCGGCGGGAATAACGTACCACGGTGCCCATTCGGTCGAGCAGCGGCGCAGCATGATCTCGTAGGCGGCTTGGTAATCGTCCCAGAGTTTCCGATCGTCGAGGTCTGACGGGTTGAACTTCCAGCGGCTCTTTGGCTCGTCCAGACGCGCCTGAAGCCGTTCCGCCTGTTCATCCTTCGAGATGTGCAACATGAATTTGAGGATCGTCGTGCCGGTCTCGGTCAACATCTTCTCGAAAGCATTGATCTGGTCGTAGCGCTGCTCGACGACGTCTTTTGGCGCGAATTTGCGCACACGCGCCACAAGGACGTCTTCGTACTGCGACCGATTGAATACGCCGATGACGCCGCGTGGGGGACATGCGGCATGCACGCGCCACAGAAAATCGTGGGCTGCTTCGAGTTTGGAGGGGACGCCGAATGCCGTGACGGTGACGCCGAGCGGGCCGGTCTGGTTGAACACGTAACGCACGGTCCCGTCCTTGCCCGACGTGTCGATGCCCTGCAAAATCACCAGCACCGAGCGTTTGCCTTCCGCGAACAGTTTGTCCTGCGCCTCGTTGATCGCGGTGCAATCGACGATCCCGCGCTGTTCGGCAGCCTTCCTGTCGGGAAATATCGAGGCATCGGCCGGATCGCGTTTGGCCAGCTGGATCTTGTCGCCGGGTGGGACGCGAAAGCTCGCGCGGATATCGTTGGGCATGGCCTAAGTCCTGAAATGCGACGCATCGACCGTCTGCGATGCACCTGATCGTACCGGCGTTTCACGGCTGGCACATAGCGTTATGATTCCGTAAAGGATGGCATTGATCTTGCCATGCCGTTGCGATGGTGGAGCGACCCGCCACCCGGGCAATCGAGTGTAGCGTATGTTTCGTTCCGTTTTGACATGTCCGGCTTACCATCACATCGGCGACAGTGTGCCGGAAGCGGCCGCGCAATTGGGTGTGTGGACGACGACGCAGGATTTCGCGGCTCATCTGGATTATTTCGAGTCCGCTTTCGACATCGTCGATCTCGATACCTTGCTGCATCGACCGTGGCCGCGGCGGCCGTTGCTGTTGGCGTTCGACGACAGCTATCGCAGCCTCGCCACCACGGTCGCACCTCTGCTCGCACGGCGCGGATTGCCGGGCATCGTGTTCCTCAATCCCGATATGATCGAACGGCCGGTCATGATGTTCGATCACGTCCTGAGCCTGCTTGCTGAACGCTACGGTCGGGAGCGCGTGCTCGCCGACATCGGCGCGGATGCGATTGCATCGGGATCGATCCCGGCTTGGCTCAACGGGCCGGCGACCGACTTGGCGCCGGCTGCGCGAACCGATCTGCAACGGCGGCTCTTGCGGTCGTTCGACCTGGACGAAGCGGCTTTGCATGCCGAGACCGCGCTCTATCTGCGTCCGCAGGATATACCGCTGCTGGTCGCATCAGGGCTGGAGATCGGCAACCACAGCGCCAGTCACGCCCGGTGCCGCACACTCGATCAAATCGAACTGGAGGTCGAGATCGCCGGCTCCAAGACGCGGCTTGAAGCGCTGTCGGGTCGACCGGTCAGGTCGTTCAGCGTGCCCTACGGATCGCACCGCGACGCCACGCCGACAGTTCTGTCGACGCTGCGGGCGAGTGGTCATGAGGTGGTCTTCCTCGCCGACGGGCGTTTGACCAAGAAGGGGCCGCCAGGACTGCAGGTGTGGGACCGCGTGCCCATCGATGGCGTATCGGCCGGCGCGGTGCGCAGTCACCTCGGTCTGCGTCCGCGCCTGCGTGGCGTCAAAGACGTGGTGCGGGGATGGAGACGAGCAATGCCAGCTTCAGTTCACCACACGGCGATTGAGCACACATCGGCGGCGCGTCACTCGGTTGTCATGCCAACGCCGCTCTCAGCGTGACCGCTCGATCTCGATGCCGACCGCCTTGCACGACGGCAGAATATCGGGTTTCTCTATCCGCACGGTGATCGACAACACCCGTGCATCGGCGAGAGCATCTTCCGCAATACGTTCAGCCAGCGTCTCGACCAATTTGAAATGGCGACTTGCGACGACGCGCTCGACGGCGTCGACCAACCCCGCGTAATCAACGACGTCGCCGATGCGTTCACTGACGCCGTCGTAATCGTCGCGCACGCGCACGTCGAGATTGACGACGATGCGCTGCTCGTAGCGGTGCTCGACTTCGAACACGCCGATGCTTGCCATCACCTCCAGGTCACGGACGAGCACGCGGCGGGGTGGTTTCGGCGACACGACGACTGCGTTTCTCGCTCAAAATTGTTTGGCCGGAACCTTGACCACGAGACCGTCGAGAGCGTCCGATACTTTGATCTGGCAGGACAACCGGCTCTCGTCGCGGACGTCGAAGGCGAAGTCGAGCATGTCTTCTTCCATATCGGCGGGCTTGCCGACTTTGCTCAGCCAGGCTGCATCGACATACACGTGGCAGGTTGCACAGGCGCACGCGCCGCCACATTCGGCCTCGATGCCGTCGATCAGGTTTTTCTTGGCGGCTTCCATGACCGTCATGCCTGCCTCGGTCGTCACCGTCTGGCTCTTGCCGTCGGGCTGCACGAAAGTGATCTTCGCCATTGTCGAGGGGTCCGAGGCAGGAGTGGGTGACGACGGGATCCGAACACCGATTCGGCTCGCCCGCAGGCTTTAGCGGCGGATTGGCCGATGTTCAAGGACGACCGGCGTGAAGGGGGCGCGCCATAATGCGACAGCCCGACCTTGCGGCCGGGCTGTGCACCAAAACAATATCGGAGCGACACCGGGAGACGTTACCGCTTCGAGAACTGATACGAGCGGCGCGCCTTCATCTTGCCGAACTTCTTGCGCTCGACCACGCGGCTGTCGCGGGTGAGGAAGCCGCCCTTTTTGAGGGTCGGACGCAGGTCAGGTTCGAAGTACGTGAGGGCCTTCGAGACGCCGTGACGAACGGCGCCCGCCTGACCGGACAACCCGCCACCCATGACGGTGACGTTGATGTCGTATTGGCCTTCGCGTGCCGTCGCCTTGATCGGCTGTTGCAGCAGCATTTGAAGCACGGGACGGGCGAAGTACTTAGTGTAGTCCTTCGCGTTGACCGTGATGACGCCCTTGCCGCGCTTGATCCAGACGCGCGCAACGGCGTTCTTGCGCTTGCCCGTGGCGTAGGCGCGGCCGAGCTTGTCGAGCTTCTGGGTGTAGACCGGCTTCATCTGAGCGACGGCATCGCCGCCTTTTTCAGAGATCGCGCCGCCGAGGTCTGCGAGAGTTTTGGTTTCGGTCGCCATGTTGATCAAACCCTCGCGTTCTTCTTGTTGAGCGCCTTGACGTCGAGCACTTCGGGATTCTGGGCGGCGTGCTCATGCTCGGCGCCGGCATAAACGCGCAAGTTGCTCATGATCTTGCGACCGAGGGGACCGCGCGCCAACATGCGCTGAATGGCCATTTCGACCACGCGCTCGGGAAACTTACCTTCGAGAATCTGGCGCGGTGTGCGCTCCTTGAGACCGCCGGGGTGGCCTGTGTGCCACTGGTAGACTTTCTTCTCGTACTTTTTGCCGGTCAGCACGGCCTTGGCCGCG
>JANOAW010000431.1:0-1637 GCA_031411355.1 Hyphomicrobiaceae bacterium
GCGAGAAAATGTCGGACCAGGTGTCGTCGGGCGCGGTTGCGACGCCGATGGTCGCCGCTGCCGACGCAAAGCGATCCCGGTTTGGCGCCTCGCCGTCGAACATGTCGCGCAGCTTGATATTCGTGAAGCTGAAAAATGCCTGATCGAGCGTGATCCAGTCGTATTTCTTGGCGGGCTCGCACGTACGTCCGCGATAGGACCACTGTGCACGCCCCGTCACGCCGGCCGCGATCTTCAGTATCTCCGCGCAGTCGTCCCACAGCGTCTCGTACGGTGCGCCCGCGCGGTACCATTCGAGCATCGTGAATTCCGGCGCGTGCAGCGCTCCGCGCTCGCGATTGCGGAACACCGGCGCGAACGTGAAGATCTTCTCTTCCCCCGCCGCCAGCAGCTTCTTGCAGGCGAACTCTGGCGAGGTGTGCAGGTACAGCGGCGTCGCGGCGAGGTCGGTGCCGATCCTCTCCGTCTTGAAGGCGTGCAGGTGCGCTTCGTTGCCCGGCGACACCTGCAGGCAGCCGGTCTCGACCTCGACGAAGCCTTGCGCCTCGAACCAGGCCCGAATTCCGCTCTTGATACGGTTGCGATCGATCAGCCACGGCCGCCGGTCGGCATGCACGTCCCGCGACCACCAGGGCGAGGGCTCCGTCACGACGCGAAATGCGCTTGATTACGCGCCTCTTGGCCTGCAGCTGTGAAACGGCTATGGACTGCGCCAACAACTGGCGGCTTGACGGGGATGCAACGGGCATCCCGGCGGCGCCGCGCGTGCTCATATGGGAGACAGGTCGTGGTCAAAGTCATTGCTAGTTCGATCCGCAAGGGCAACGTGCTCGACCTCGACGGTAAGCTTGCCGTGGTCATGCACGCCGAGAATATCCATCCGGGCAAGGGCACGCCGGTAACGCATCTCGAAATGCGCCGCATCGCCGATGGCGTCAAGGTGACCGAGCGCTATCGCACCACCGATCAGGTCGAGCGCGCATACCTCGAAGAGCAGGACTTCAACTATCTCTATGAGGACGAGCAGGGCTACGTGTTCATGCATCCGGAGTCGTTCGAGCAGGTCACGGTGTCGAAGGACGTGATCGGCGAGCAGGCGATCTCCCTGCAGGAAAACATGAAGTGCGCGCTCAGCCTGTTCGAGGGCACGCCGGTCGCGATCGAACTCCCGGCCCGCGTCACCCTCGAAATCGTCGAGGCTGATCCGGTGGTGAAGGGCCAGACGGCGTCGTCATCCTACAAGCCCGCGATCCTGTCGAACGGCGCCCGCATCATGGTGCCGCCACATATCGGCACCGGCACCCGCGTGGTGGTGACGATCGCCGACGGCTCGTACGTCGAGCGCGCCAAGGACTGAGTCTGATTCAAACCAGCCGACCCGACCAACGACGTCGCCCCCCTGCTTAGCAAGAGCAGAGGGGCGTATGGGAGACCTCGTCGAATGGGAGGCCGGATTAGGCGCCGTCCACGCCGTCAGTCCTGTTGGACTTTAGAGCAACTTACCTGATCGGCTCTGCGTGCCACGGGGCCGGAGTGGCCTTGGCGGCATGGGGCAAGCTGAGTGAGCCAATCAACAGCCCGCAAGCGACAGCGAAACAGAGGAAAGCCGCAAGCTTGGCCGGTGACCAGTTCTTGCC
>JANOAW010000432.1:0-3846 GCA_031411355.1 Hyphomicrobiaceae bacterium
CTGCCGGCAGTCTCCATGCGCAAGGCAAAGCGTTCGTCCAGCAGCGTGAGTTCGCCAAAGCGATCGAGGTGTTTTCGAAAGCCATCGCTTTGAAATCCGGATCGGCTGAGGTGTGGCACGACCGCGGCGTGGCGTTCACCGGCCAAGGTGAATTCCAACTGGCAGCAACAGATTTTACGAGGGCAATCGAGTTGTACGAGCGACAAGACGCGTCGGCGGCACGGGCGGAAAGTCACTTTGAACGGGCACGTGTCCTGACGCGGCTCGGCCGACGCACCGAGGCCCTGGCCGATTTTGAGCGGGCACGACCCTTTCAGTCCGACACGTCCATGTTTTTGGCCCAGCGCGCGCTGACCCATTGGCGCTCGCACATGCTGGATGAGGCCATGGCCGACACGAGCCGCGTTCTAGCCCAGAACCCACGTTCGACCGCTGGCAATCTCGCCCGAGGCATTCGCGGCTTCGTCGCGGCCGAACGCGGTGACCATACAGCTGCAGCCTCGGAATTCGGCCAGCTCCTGCAAGCCGTTCCCGACCGACGCACGGCCGTCGCCATTCTTCGGTCCAATTTGATGATCGGGCGCGGCGACGCTGCCATGTCCATCCGCATCGTGCGCAACGCCGATCCCGCGTGCGAACCGAATTGCAAAGAATGGATCGCGATGCAGGGCGTGATAGAGCGCGACACGGACGCACAGTTTGCGCAAGTTCTGCAACGACTGGGCGGCAAGCGCCTGCCCGTGTTCGTCGACAGCCCCGGCGGCAATGTCGAGGCGGCGCTCGCCATGGGTCGCAGAATTCGTGAGCGCGAGCTCGACGTCGTCACGGCGCGGACCGAATTCGCCCCGACCTGCGGCGGCGACCAGAGCTGTGCTGCCCGTGTCAAAGGCGGACGCCAGCTCGGCACCGCGTCCGATGTGGCATCACTGTGCTCATCATCGTGCGTGTATCTGCTGGCAGCCGGCGCACATCGCGTCGTTGGCCCGTTGTCGCTCGTCGGCGTGCACCAGATCGCCTTTTACAAAATCTACCGGGAGCCACCGAGCGAAGCGCAGTTGCGCAAAGATAGACTGGAAGGACGCGTGGTTGTCTCGACGCCTTACGGACCGCGACTCCTCGGTGCCGTGAAGGATGCAGCGTACGTCCAGACGCGCACGTTCTATCGCGACATGGACATCGACGACAGCATCATGGCCTACCTGCTCGGCGCCCCCTCCGATGATATGCACTGGTTCTCGACCAACGAGTTGATCACCACGCGCTTGATGACCGGGACCGGTTTCGTCGGCCAATTCTTCGAGGCGTACGGCGTGGCGCCGTCGGTGGTCACCGTGCCGGCTCCGAAGCCGTCGGCTCCGGCCACATCGAGTGCCGACCTGATCGAGAAACTGCATCGCGAGCTGGTCCGCATCGGCTGCCTGAGCGGCGGTGGCGACGACAAAGGTGGCATTGCGTCGGTGCGTCGGGGTTTGACGCGCTATTCGGCATTGCTCGGCGGTAATTTCGGCGACGGGGCCTCGCAAGAGGCTTTGGACACACTTCGGCGACACGAGGCCTCCGTATGTCCCGAGACATGCCCGAAAGGCACCCTTGAACGCGACGGCTATTGCGTCAAATCGGCGAGCCCGAAGTAGCTGCCGCGCTCATCACAGGCTGGGCAATTCCCAAAGGCGCTGCTCGGCCGCATCGAGCCGGATCGCATCGATTTCCATCAGCCGCGCCCCGTCGGTCCACAGGATCGCGCACGCGACACGGTAGTCGGGAAAAATCTTACCGATCGCGAGCCGATAGGCTGCGAGTTGCAACAGATAGGCATCCGCGACCCCGTCGACATGCACCGGCGGCGGACGGTTGGTCTTGTAGTCGATGATCAGGACGCAGCCGTCGATCACCGCCAGCCGATCGATCTGGCCCATCAAGCGGATCGGCTGACGACGGTCGCCGCGTCCCGACGTCGGGTTGTGGAACTCGGCGACGACCGGCACTTCGGCCTGACTGTCAGGGCCGAACAGGGCGCCGAACCGCGGATGTCGGACGATGGCCAAGACTTCGGACGCGATGTCGGCCCGCAGGCGCTTGGGCAGATCGGCGCCGCGTGTGTCGAGAAACGACGCGATGGCTGTGGCCCACGTCGCGGGCGGCACACTCGGCAGATGTTCGAGCAGCGCATGGGTGAGCGTGCCACGCAAAAACCGACGCGTGTCGGAGGCGACACCGGGTGGCAACACCGCCGGCTCCGTGCGTGCACGGCCCTCCCGCTCGATGGCCTCGCCGGTATCATCGGTCTCGAGGGGGGCGAGACGAGACGGCGCCAACGGCACGACCGTGCGCTCCTCACGCGCTGCGCGCGTGGTGGCCCAGACCGGCAAGGGCGAGGCCTCGAAACTGCCGGCGCCAAGATGCTTCGGTTTGTCGTGCGGCGCCGTCTGAGGGCTGGTGCGGACTTTGATATGGCGCCCGTCCGCCGTCACGACGTCGTCCATGGACGACGCCATCGCGTGTTCGACGAGCCTGTACCAGCAGTCTTGAGGCGGTTCCTGGCGACCAGCAAAGCCCGCGATATAGAGCCGATCGCGCGGGCGCGTGAGGGCAACGTAGAGCAGTCGGTTGCGCTCCTCGGTGGCACGCTGTTTGGCGGTCGATTTTGCCGCCTCGACCACGGCAAGGTCGCCGGTGCCTTTCACGGGCCAGACGGTGTTGGGATGAACCCGCGCGCCGACAGCTCGCCCGTCGGCTGTGCCGATGTCGAGCAAGGCGCCCTTCACGCGACCCGTGGTACACGTGTCTGGCAGGAACACGATCGGCGCCTCGAGCCCTTTGGCACCGTGCACGGTCATGATCCGCACTTCGTCGCGGCCCTGCTCCATGTCGCGCTTGATCTCGTGATCGGCGGCGGCGATCCACGTCAGAAACCCCTGCAACGACGGCGGTTCCTGCGCATCATAGTCGAGGGCGAGGCCGAGCAGCTCGTCGATGGGATCGGCTGCCTCCGCGCCGAGGCGCGTCAGCAGGCGGCGATGCATTTCACCGTCGTCTCGCGCCAACAGAGAGGCGAAGAATTCGTATGGCGGCAGAAAATCGGCTTCCGATCGCCATTGTTTCAGCCGCTCCGCTGCTTCCTTGAAGGCCACGTCGGTTTTGGCGCGCTCGAGCAGTGCGCTCCAGAGCGTTCCCTTGCGCTTGGCCGCGATGATCAACAGGTGGTCGTCGTCGAGACCGAACAACGGCGACTTGAGCGCGGTCGCAAGGGCGAGATCGTCTTCGGGCAACGTCAGAAATTGCGCCAGGACGAGCAGATCCTTGACCGCGATCTGATCCGCGAGTTTCAGTCGATCGGAACCGGCGACGGGGACCTGCCGCGCTTTGAGGGCCGAGACCATGGCGTCGGCAAACGGACGCCGCTTGGCTACGAGGACGAGAATGTCGCCCGCGCGGACAGGACGATCTTCCGCAATCAGACGTTCGCCGCGATCGAGCCAGCCCTTGATCGTATCGGCGATACGCCCGGCCAATCGCGACACCGGCGAGACAACCGGTTTCTCATCCAGCGGCGCCCAGGCATTGGACGGCTGCGCGTGTTCGGGCCGCTCGATCGGCCACAGTTCGACGTGTCCGGCTTGCCCGACCCGGTGCGCCCGATGGCGAAGCGGCGTCGCGTCAGCGGTCAGGCCCGGCGTTTTCGCCGGATCGGCGAAGATTTGATCGACCGCCGCGAGGATCGGCTCGGTGGTCCGAAACGACACGTCGAGTGGCACCCGCCGCCAGCCGCGTCCGACCGCCTGGGCGCGAGCCGCGAACTGCTGGCCCATGCGTTGAAACATTTCGGGCGCGGCGCCCTGGAAGCCA
>JANOAW010000433.1:0-2715 GCA_031411355.1 Hyphomicrobiaceae bacterium
CCACATCAAGGCTTCAGGAGCTCGTCGCCCGGCCGTGTCAGCGATCCCGAAGGCCGTGGCACCGCCAAACGTTAGAGGCCATCGAAGCGGTAGACAACTCCCGTCACCGACACGACATAGGCGGTGTTCCCGACGAATTCCACCGACGTGGGGCGGTCGAGTACGAGTGCCTGGCCGGCGCCGTCCAACACCGGCGTCAGCTCGCCCTTAGTCCCAATCACTAACAACTGGCCCGTGTCCGGAAGGGCGCGGGAGCCCTCACCGACACCGTCCCACTGACCCTGCGATAGAGCGTAGAGCGTGCCTAGCGGCCCTTGCTCGACGTCGATGAGCATGCTCGCCCCACTGGCCGTCAAGTTCGGCTTCTCGCCAGTATGCACGGACAGGACCTTGCCGTCCTCAGGAACATGGGGGATCGGCCCGAGCTGGGTGAGGTAAAATTGGCCTTCGGCCGTCTCAAGTCCGACCGGCACCTTATTGTCGAAGGTGGCGACCTCGTTGATCGCACCGTCCAGACCAACCCACAGCACACGGTTGTGGTGTGCGTCTGTCACCAGGAACCCGCCCTCGTAAGCCTCCATGGCGAAGGCCACGCCGGTATCGACGACGATGGCTGGCTCCGGTGGATTGTCGAGCGACCACTGGCCCAGGTCCGCGACGAGTGTCGGCGTGCCTCCTGGATCAATGCGGTATAGACCGTTCTTCGCCTCAGGGTCGCCGAACGGTTCACCAATGAACACCCCGCTTACCAACGTGACGAGCACGTAGGCTGTCCCATCCATGAAGGCCACATCGACCGGTCCGCCGATGTCCTCTCCCTGAAACGCCTTCGGCGGCAACCCGGTCGCATAAGTGCTTACTACGCCGTCAAGGAGATCGATTCGCAGGACCTCGCCCTTGCCCCCGTCCGTCACGTAGAGCGCGCCGTCAGGCCCGATCGTACTTCCGGTGACGAAATCGTCGCTCCCAAACTCGGTGAGGCGTGTCACCATCGGACTCCCCGCGACTGCGGTGGACGATGCTGCAGCGGCCCCTGTTTGCACCTCCTGAGCGTATACCGGTGCCATCACAGACAGGGCCAACGAGCAGCTCGCCAAGAGTGCCGATGTGCGCATCGTCGTTCCCTCCAAATTGCCTCCCTCAGGACGGCGTTTGCTTTGTCGTCTATTGGTCCTCTGGTCCGATCTTGACGTGAACATTGTCCGTTACCCCCTCGTGGCAGAGGCGGCCATTATTCATGCGCCAAGACGGGCGTCCTCAAACGGAGCTAAAAAGATGTGAAACGGAGGCACCTTGCCCAGGAGCTAGCATTCAGGCAGGCCCGCCTGGCGCAGGCCATCCAGCATCCGTGCGCGCCGGTCCGGAAAGCGCATCGGTCGACGCGACTGCCCGGCCACAGTGAGGTCAGGACGTAGCTGAAGCGCCGCTTCGACAGCAAGACGTGCCTCGCGATGCCGGCCGGTCAGCGCATTGCTCGCTGCAAAAAAGATGTGGCCGTACAGGAAGTCGGGAGCAGCCTCAATGGTGCGCTGGGCCCACCGGATAGCTTCTTCGTAACGGCCCGCGCTGAAATGCCCTGAGGCGATGCCGTTGAGCGAAACATAGTTGTCAGGCGCTGCGGGGCTCAGTTCAAGGGCGCGAGTGAAGAACTCGGTGACACGGTCGAGGTTGCCGGCGAACAGATGCGCGTTCCCTGCAAAATGAAGCGCTGGAACGTTGTTGCGATTGAGGGAAATGGCTTGGTCGCAGAGAGCCAGGCCCGTGTAGTCAGCGCGCAGGATGATCCGTTGCCAACCCAGTTGAGCCAGTGCCATTGCATCGGCGCGATCGGCGCTGACTGCACGAGAGGCGAGTTCGAACGCTTGCTCGGCATCGGTCGAATTGCCTGCTCCGGGCCCGCCGAAAGTGTGACGCTTCTCGTGGGCCCAAGCAGAAAGCACAAGGGCCGGAGCATAGCCGGGGTCGATGTCGATGGCCTTCCCGAGCAGCGAGATAGCCTCGCTGTATCCGGCAATGTTCGCTCCGTGAACGAGCGGAACCGCCTGGACATAAAAATCCCATGCATCGAGACTCTCTGGGCGTTTGCGTCGCACGCGCTCGAGTTCGGCCTTCCGAATCTGCGGCTCGATGAAAGCGGCGACGGTATCTGTGATTTCGTCCTGAATGTCGAAGATCTTGGCGAGGTCGCGATCGAACTTCTCGGCCCACAGGTTCCTGCCGGTGGTTCCCTCGATCAGCTGGGCCGATATGCGTATACGCGTCCCCAATGGCCGCACGCTGCCCTCAAGCAGATAGCGGACACCCAACTCGGCCGCTACATTTCGTGCGTCCAGAGACTTGCCCTTGAAGGCAAAGCTGGAGTTGCGGGCGATCACGGCGAACGTCCGGAAGCGGCTCAAGGCGGTGATCAAGTCTTCGACGATTCCGTCGGCTAGATGATCGTGCTGTGGTTCGCTGCTAAGGTTGTCGAAGGGCAGAACCGCAATTGCCGGCCGTCGATCCCAGTCGCTCGCGTCTTCCGGCGGGGGGGGCACAAGCCGGTAGCCGACCCGCGGAATGGTTTCGATCCACTCGCGGGCGTCGCCTCGCTGCCCCAGCACTTTTCTGAGCGCGGCAATCTGGACCGTGAGATTGGCGTCCTCGATCGCGATCCTTGACCAGCCTGCATCGAGCAGAGTTCGCCTTTCGACCGCCTGCCCTTGGGCGCGCAGGAGC
>JANOAW010000434.1:0-3662 GCA_031411355.1 Hyphomicrobiaceae bacterium
GGCATGAACCGTGGCTCGGTCGGCTTTCTCATGAACGAGTTTCGCGAAGACGACCTGCTCGGGCGCTTGGAACGTTCGGAATGGACCAAGTTGCATCCCCTGTCGATGACCGCGCACACACTGGACGGGGAAACCACGACCGCGCTCGCCATCAACGAGGTGTCACTTTATCGCCAGACACATCAGGCCGCCAAACTGCGCCTGCACGTCGATGGCAAGGAACGGCTCGGCGAATTGATCTGTGACGGCGTTCTCGTGGCGACACCGGCTGGATCGACGGCGTACAACCTGTCCGCACAAGGCCCAATTCTGCCGATCGATGCGTCGTTGCTGGCTTTGACCGCGATCAGCCCGTTTCGCCCGCGTCGATGGCGTGGCGCGTTGTTGCCGAGCGCGGCGCAAATCCGCATCGACGTTCTCGAAGCCTCCAAGCGGCCCGTGAGTGCCGTTGCCGACAACAAAGAGACGCGCAGCGTCGTGCGGGTCGACGTGGTCGAGGCGAGCGACATCGACCTCTTCATGTTGTTCGACCATGGCCATAGCCTGGACGAACGCATTCTGTCGGAGCAATTCAGAATTTGACGACGTTGCCGGCGTCACCGGCGGCCAACATCGACGCGCCGAGCGATACTGTTCAGATGTCGAAGAACACTGTTTCGTCGTCGCCTTGAATGCGGATGTCGAAGTGGTAGTCGCCGTTTGCGACATGTTCGGCGATCAGCGTCGCGCGCCGGGCGGCTGGGACGAGTGCCAACACGGGGTCGGCCGCGTTCGCCGCCGCCTGGTCGGCAAAATAAATACGCGTGTAAAGATGGCGCAACATGCCGCGTGCGAACACCACGACCAGGATGTGAGGCGCCTGCATGGGTCCTCCGGCGCCTGTCGCCCCTGGAACCGCACCTGGACGAATAGTCTCGAAGCGGAAGCTGCCGTCCTTGGCCGTGTCGGTACGCGCAAAGCCCGTGAACGACGCGTTGGCGCCGCCACCCTGCAATGGATGTGCGAAGCGGCCGGCGCTGTCGGCCTGCCAGATTTCGATCATGGCGTCGGCCATGGCCGCGCCGTCACCGTCCATAACGCGCCCGGCGATGGCGATGCGCTCACCCGCTACGTCGGGTGTGATCGTCGACGACAAAATGATGTCGTTCCAGGGATAGGCGCCGCGTGGCGTCAGGCCGTACTTGAAAAACGGGCCGACGGTGGCTGACGGCGTGATGCCGGTGGGTCTCTTCGGCGCGGCGTCAGTCATGATGCAGCTCTTCGGTCGGCGTGGCGTTACGCCCGCGCAGGACGATGTCGTATTGATAGGCGAGCGCCCATTCGGGTCGGGTCGCTTCGATGTCGAAGCGGCAGATCATGCGCTCACGATCTTTCGGGTCGGTGACGGACTGGAAGATCGGGTCGTAGGAGAAGAGTGGGTCGCCAGGGAAATACATCTGCGTGACGATGCGCGACAGGAAACTCGATCCGAAAACGGAAAAGTGGATGTGGGCAGGGCGCCACGCATTGTGATGATTGCCCCACGGATAGGCGCCCGGCTTGATGGTGATGAACTGATAGCGGCCGTCGGCATCGGTCATGGCGCGGCCGGCACCGGTAAAATTCGGGTCGAGCGGGGCGTCATGCACCTCGATCACGTGCACGTAGCGGCCGGCGGAATTGGCCTGCCAGATTTCCAGCAAGGCATTCGGCACTGGGCGGCCGTCCTCGTCGAGCACGCGACCAGTGACGACGATGCGTTCCCCGATCGGCTCGCCCGCGTGCATCTTGGTCAGATCGTTGTCGCCTGGACGCACCAGCTCTTGACCGTGGACCGGACCCGTCAGCTCGCCGAGCGTGTGCGGCATGATGACGAGCGGCTGTTTCGGATGCCGTTTCGCCGTCGACCGATAGGGTGCATAGTCGTGGGCCGGAAACGCAGCCGTACTGGTCTTTGGGTAGATGAGCGCCACGATGGTCCTCCGAGCCCGTTTTCGAGCCCGCTAGAGCCCGCGCGGCCGTCGTCTGTCAAGCGTTCTCGACTGATACTGACGCGTTCAAGTGAAGATCTTGTCGCCTTGCTGGTCGATGATCTGGCGCGCCTTCACGAGTGTGAAGTCGGTGGCGTCTTCGGCCGACGAAAACCGATCGGCGCGCACGAATGCGTGGCGCTTCACCGTGCCATCGATGTCCTTCGAAATCGAGCCAGCGAGCTGATACTGACCGCCATCGAGGAACGGTGCGGGTACAATGGTAAAGCCCTTATAGTCTTCGGTGCGCCCCGTAACGGCCTTGGCCGCTCGATCCGACCCACCACCAAACAAATTTTTCCAGAACGACATGATCGGCTGACCTCGATCGATTGCGACAGTTGCCTCTATAACCCGCTTTCAACGTTGTCATGCAGCTTGTCTCGATCCGGCACACCTGCTCATCGACGCTCAAACGAAACTTCAGCGCGCGTTAGCCCTGTTCCATTACAAACACAGCAACGTCAGCCACCCCACATCGTCTGGAGTTTCAATATGAAACGAGCCACGCTCGTCGCTGCAAGCCTGTGTGTCCTCGCCACGGCGAACACGGTGTTTGCCCAAGAAGAGACCAAGCCCGCCGCAGCCAATCAGGCCGTCGTGGCGGTTGCGTCGGCGCCGCTCTCGGCCCCTATTGCGGCCGTTCCCATCGAGGCGACGGTCGAGGTCGCCAAGCCGACACCGCCGCCACCGGCCGTGACCTTGATTGCCAAGGTCGACCTGTCGACCCAACGCCTGACCGTCAGCGAGAACGGCGTTGCCAAGTTCAGCTGGCCGATCTCGTCGGGAACCCAGGGTTTCGCCACGCCGACCGGCAACTTCAAGCCGGAATGGACCGCCAAGATGTGGTACTCGCGCAAGTACGACATGGCGCCGATGCCACATGCCGTCTTCTTCAAGAGCGGCGCCGCCATCCATGCCACGCAGGCCGTCGGCGCTTTGGGACGCCCGGCGTCTCATGGGTGCGTCCGTCTCGCACCCGGCAATGCAGCAACATTCTACAACCTCGTGCAGCGCCACGGGCTGGTACACACCCGCATCAACGTCGTCGGCGCTCCACGCTTCAACAAGCCGAGCAACGACGCCATCGCCAGCCGCCGCGAACAACATCCCGCGCGCCAACGCCAGGCTGGAAATTATCAAGCCCCGAACTACTCCAACAGTTTCGGCTCGGCCTTTTTCTCGGGTCCGGCTCCCCAGGTTCAATACCGCCAGGTTCGCTACGTCCCGACAACCTATCGGTATTGATTTTCTCCCGACTGCCACACGACGAGCTGGAGCGGCACCCGCCGCTCCGGCTGTTTCCCGTTCAGCCGATCGGCACCTCGAAGCGCGCGTCCGGATCGGCGAAGCGGTCGAGCACGCGTTTCAACAAGGCGGACACGTCGTTGTCGAAACCGTTCACGGGCAACGAGCCGCAGAACGTAATCGAACCGACCGAAAACACGGCGCCGTTGTTCGGTGTCTCAAAGAACGTCATGTCCGCGCGAATGAGTTTTTCGGCCGGCTCTCCGGCCCAGGTGACGATGTGGCTGAGCTGCTCTTCAGGCACCAACACCCAGGGCGCATCGGGTTTGTGCCCTTCAGATGACGCGATCACGAGCGCGTGCGCGGGCGTGCCGAGGCGCTTCTCCGCGCGGTCGAGTTCGAAGC
>JANOAW010000435.1:0-19541 GCA_031411355.1 Hyphomicrobiaceae bacterium
AGCATTCAACCCGATATGTTCAGGCTCGGTTCATGGCGTAGGCCATATTCCCAGTCCCAAGACACCGTTGCAGTCCGCGTGAACGTCTCCGTGGCTGCGACAAAATTGTCGGGAGCGATCTATGTACGGCACAAGGAAGATCGCTATCGCGGCTATCGCCGTCGTCCAATTGTTGTTCATCGGCGGATCGAGCGTGCCGTGTGCGGCCCAAGGGTCGTGCTCTGAAGGATGTCGTGCCGCTTTCGCGTCCTGCTATCGCTCAACGTCGAACCGGAGCGCATGCGAAGCGCAATTGCAGCGCTGCCTGCAAGGGTGTGTGGCGACGCGCGGCGGATGATGCATTGCCGCCGCGTCATGCGCCCCAATCGCAGCGCAACTCGCGACACGCACCGGTATTCGGCAGGGTGCATTTCGTCGCCACCATGCGACATGCGCGACACGAGTAGGAGGATAAACAGCCTCGAACGGCGCCGGTGCGCGTGAAGTTGCAAGTGCGAACGGTCTGGCAATCGCGACCTTGCGGTGTTTGCCCCACTTGTTGGGCCTCGGCGCGTTGAGGCGCCAGACTGCTTCCCAGAAGCATCCAGGCGATGCCGAGACACATAGGGGCAAGGGCCCTGGCTGAAAAACCACGAGCGCAGGTCATTGGCGTCTCCAGGCGGCGAATTTGAGCTGCCATCATGAGGTGCTCGACGATCGTCTGGCAATCGCTTGTGGGTCTGGCTATGCGCGAACGGCGTGAAAAACGCCGCATCTGTTGTGTGCGAGCAACGCCTGCATCGACCGTCGCGATCAAGCGGCTTGCGAGCGACCGTTGCGATCAACGGTCAGAGCCGACGTTCCGATTGTCACCGGATCGACCTCGCTCGGGAGACGACGGAAGCGAACGTCGCAATGTGCCTGCGGGTCGATCGACATGCTTTGATAGTAGATCTCGCCCTCGACCTGCGCCGATTTCGCGACCGTAATCTTGCGGCCTGACAGCGTGCCGCTGACGGCACCGAGCACGATGATGGTGTCGGCCGCCAGAACGCCGGTAACGGATGCGCCCTCGGCGATCAGAATGACCGGTGCGTAGCAGGCGCCGTCGACCACGCCATCGATGCGCAACGGTGACCCCGACCGGGCTGTGCCGTCCAGGCGCGCCTGCGCGATGATGGTATTGCCCCAATACGCTTGGGCGCCGGCGTGGCCGAGGATGGCTGCGGCGAGTTTGGGATCGGACACGCCGGGATACACGGCCGGCGGAGGTTCGATGACGACCGGCTTGGGTGCGATCGGAGGCGCTTGAACAGGCGCGACTTGGACAGTGGCAACGACATCGACATGCTCGGTCGAGGGCGCGCGCGGCGGGGCCGGGGCTGGCCTGGCCGGCGCGGCCATTGTGGGTGCCGGGGTGGTCGGCACGACAACAGATGCCGGCTCGACGAACAATGTCCGAGCGGCGATCTTTGCGTTGATCGCACGGGCACGACGAGCGGCGTCGATGGCCTCGAGTTCGCGCATCGCGTCGGCCTGCGCTTCGGCTGCAACTTCCAGCCTTAGACGCATCTGAGCTTCGCGATCGGCCTCGCGGCGCGCAAATTCACGTGAAAGATCCTCGCGGGCCTGCGCTTCAGCGAGCGAAGCAACATCTCGAGTCGCTGTTTCGTGAGCCAGCAATTCACGCGCATCGGCTTCGGCCCGCGCGGCGGCGTGACGCGCGATGTCGATCGAATCCTGATGCGAGGCGTTGCCGATCGGCTGCGACTTGGCCTGCGCGGACGCTGTCGCCGCGCCTGGAGCCGTGGCAAGGGCGACAGCGCTTCTGCGACGTCGCGCAAATCCAGCCACACCCAGAAATGTCGTCAGCATCACAGCTATCCCGATCCAGAGATGAAGCCCGCCATTGCCGAAGTCGAGGCGACGCTGTGCCAACGCAACAGTTACTTGAACCGGCGGATCGGCCGGTCGATCACTCGCTACGCCGCCTGGAACCAGTATCGGCAGGTCACGGCCGGGGGCGCTCGGGAGACGCGTAGTTTCTGCAACAGCAGTCTTGTCATCCTCTCTTGACCGATTCGCGGCCATTGGACCAGCCGGTGCAACACGGGGTTCGGTCGTCTCGCTCTATGGCGCCGCCGCGATGACGATCGCAGGCGCCGTCGGTGTCTCAAGCGCGGCGACGACCAGCGGCCGCGGCGGCGAAAGATCGGTCGGCAATTCGGCGAGTGCGGCATGCCACGGCGCGACCACGAGCGCGGCAGCGATGCGTGCGTTGGTCTGTGCGATGGCGAGCGGTACGTCACGGGTCGCTTCGACACGCAGCCCGGTCGGGCCAGCGAAGACGCGACGATACAAGTCGGCCGGCGGCGCACCGAGATCGACTTTCGGCAGATTGGACATCAACTCGGCGACCCGGCGCGGCATCAGAGCCGCCTCGGCTGCAGCGACGACAGCTGTTTCAGCGGCAAAGTCCGGCGGCTCGATCGGACGCGGCATCAGCTCACGATTACGCTGATCGGCACTTGCCACGAGCTTGCGCGCCAAGGCATCGAGCTGTTCGGGCTCGACGACGCCGAGCAGGCCAAACGACATCGGGTAGGTGCGGTATTTCTTGTACTTGGCAGCTTGCGCCGGGGGCACCCAGAGCACGATCACGCGCAATTGGGTGACGCCGGCCTTGGCGAATCCCAGGTCGTCGGCGACACGCCTGGTGACATCGATCGTGCGCTTGCCCCAAAATGGCCCGAAATCGTTGACGCGGACGTGGGACGCCCGCTTAGTCAACGGACTCCAGAGCAGCAGCTCGGTTCCGTCCGGATAGTTCGAGGCAGAGGTCCTGGCCGGGTTGGATGCGTCGAACGCTTCGCCCGACGAGGTCAGTTCGCCGGTGTTCATTTTGTCGATCGCGGGATCGTCGTAATGGGTCGCATGCAGCTCGACCGACTGGCCGATCATGCGCCGCGTTTCGTCGAGCGTGTACACGCGGTGACAGACATCTTTGTAACAGTTGGTCTCGCCGGGGGCCTTGGCGGTCAATGCGGTATGGACCGCCCATGCCATAAGGCTGGCCGTCAAAGCCATAGATACAGCGATCAGGAAGCCGAGGCCCCTGACGTCGTTCCATGATCGTTGCCGACGTTCCATGTGTTGTTCCCGGCACCGCGCGATCGATTGTCGAGACGCGCGCACTGTCCTTTCCGCTATCCTGAGTTCTGCGTTCGGTGGCAGAATCAACAATCCAGGTAAATAAATGGCTGATATTGCGAGTCTCGTCTCGCGAAACCACTGTTTGACTGCAAAATAAAACAATGACTTGTGCATCAGTCGCAACAATTGATGCCAACGAGCAACGAATTCAGACTAACAAGTCGACGTGTCACCTGATAGGTCGAGGCTTTCGTTCACCTCAGAGCTGTCCACCATGAGCGCCGCCTCGTACGTCATCGCCGTTCCGCCCCAAGTCAGCGTGGCCGTTGCCGGCAGCAGCGCTCGCTTCCCGGTGCATCGGATCTACTGTGTCGGCCGAAATTATGCCGAACACGCCGTCGAGATGGGCCATGACCCGAACAAAGAACCACCGTTCTTTTTTCAAAAGAACCCACAGAACATCCTCGAGAACGGTCGTCTGCCTTATCCGGCGCAGACCAGCGACCTGCATTTCGAGATCGAACTGGTGGTGGCCCTCAAAGCAGGTGGGGCCGACATCAAGGCTGCAAACGCCCTCGAGCACGTGTACGGCTACGGCATCGGCCTAGATATGACCCGCCGGGACCTGCAGAGTCAGATGAAAAAGCTGGGACGCCCCTGGGAAATCGGCAAAGCTTTCGAGCATTCGGCGCCGGTCGGCCCGTTGCATCCGGTGGCCTCAGTCGGGCATTTGAGCAAGGGCGCGATCTGGATTGACGTCAACGGACAGCGTCGGCAGACCGGCGATCTGTCTCAGATGATCTGGGACGTGGCGCATCAGATCCAATTCCTGTCCGGCTTGTTCACGCTGCAACCCGGTGACCTGATCATGACGGGAACCCCGGCCGGTGTCGGCGCCGTCGCCAAGGGTGATCGATTGAAGGGCCATGTCGACGGCCTCGGTGATCTCGAGGTGGAGATCGTTTGAGGAACCCCGTCGGGACGGTGTCGCTTGTGGCGAGTGGGCACGACGAGGGCGGAATCGCGCATGAAGGCATTCGCCGAGTTACTCGACAGGCTCGTCTATACGCCCGGACGTAATGCCAAAGTGCGCCTGCTGCAGGAGTACCTGCGATCGGTCCCCGATCCGGACCGAGGCTGGGCGCTGGCGGCCCTGACCGACGGTCTGCCGTTTGCGTTTCCAGTCCGCCGTACGCTTGCGGGATTGATGGCGCCGCGGATCGACGACGAGCTGTATCGCTTGTCTCGCGACTATGTCGGCGACACGGCCGAGACGGTCGCACTGGTGTGGCCCTATCAAACGACGATCGCCGCGGCCCCGCGGCTCGCCGACATCGTCGCTCAACTCGAACTGATGCATCCGAGAGATCTTGGGCCGCACCTCGAGGCCTGGCTCGATGGGCTCGACGCGACAGGGCGGTGGGCGCTGCTCAAATTTCTCACCGGCGCCTTGCGTGTCGGGGTGTCGGCGCGGCTGGCCAAGACGGCCTTGGCCGAGGCGCACGGTCGCGATCCCGACGAAATCGAAGGCATCTGGCACAGCCTGCATCCCCCCTATGCGGCCTTGTTCGACTGGCTCGAAGGCCGTGCCGACAAACCCGATATCGCGGGGGCGCCGGTCTTTCGTCCGTTAATGCTCGCGCATCCACTCGAACAGGTCGATTTCGAGCTGCTCGATGCGAGCCAGATCGCGGCCGAGTGGAAGTGGGATGGTATTCGCGTGCAGGTGACCGCGGGGCGCGGCGAGGTGCGACTGTATTCCCGCACGGGGGACGATATCGGCCGGAGCTTTCCCGAACTGTTGGCAGGCTTCCGTTTCGAGGCTGTCGTCGACGGCGAACTGCTGGTGGTGCGAGAGGGCGTGGTCGCGCCGTTCAACGATCTGCAGCAACGGCTCAACCGCAAAGCAGTGACGCCGCGCATGCAGGCGCAATATCCGGCGCACGTGCGCCTTTACGATGTCTTGGAGATTGCCGGCGAGGATCTGCGCGCGTTGCCCTGGACGCAACGTCGAGCCCGACTGGAGGCTTGGTTCGCCGCCAAAACGCCACCTCACTCCGACTTGTCACCGCTGGTGCCTTTCGAGACACGGGCGCACCTGCGCGAGATCTGGGAGGCTACACGCGGGACCGGCATCGAAGGCATGATGCTGAAGCGGCGCGACAGCCCGTATCTGCCGGGGCGCCCCAAAGGGCACTGGTGGAAATGGAAGCGCGCCGCGCTGACGGCCGACTGTGTGCTGCTCTATGCGCAACGCGGATCGGGAAAGCGATCATCCTTCTATTCCGACTACACGTTCGGCTGCTGGCAAACGGCTGACGACGGCACGCGTCGGCTGGTGCCGGTCGGCAAAGCCTATTCAGGTTTCACGGACGCTGAATTAAAACAGCTCGACGCGTTCATCCGTGCCAACACGACGGAACGCTTTGGCCCCGTGCGCGGGGTAACGCCGACCTTGGTATTCGAGGTTGCCTTCGACGCAGTTCAGAAAAGCGCACGACACAAATCCGGCATCGCCATGCGATTTCCCCGCATCTCGCGCATTCGCTGGGACAAGCCGGCTGGCGAAGCCGACGGGGTCGACGTGCTGGCGGCGATGATTGCCGCCTGAACCAATCGCTGCGATCAGCTTGGAGGCGGAGAGTTTAGACTGGTGCGATGCGGCAGCAACGTGCTACTTTTGCTCGCACTGCACCATGAGATCGGTACACCCATGCTCGACAAGGCAAGTAAGCCCGACGCCAAGGAAGCGGCGGCGCCGGTGGTGATCAAAAAATATGCCAATCGGCGCCTCTACAATACGGAGACGTCGAGCTACGTCACCTTGGACGATTTGGCGACGATGGTGAAATCTGAGCGGGACTTTGTCGTCTACGATGCCAAGTCGGGCGAGGAATTGACCCACGCGGTGCTGACCCAGATCATCATGGAGCAGGAGAGCCGCATGGGCGGCGAGACGATGCTGCCGATCCCGTTCCTGCAGCAGCTGATCCGTTTCTATGGCGGCAGTATGCAGAAGATGGTACCGAGTTACTTGCAGTTCTCATTGGCTAATCTCGCCAAGGACCAGGAAAAGTTCGTCAAGCAGTTCGGGGCAGCCTTCACTCCGGCCGGCGCGTTCGAGGTGTTTCAAGAGCAATCGCGCAAGAACGTCGCCATGTTTGAACAAGCACTAACAAGCACGATGGGCATGTTTTCACCGTTCGGCAAAGGCGCGTTGCCGTCGTCGACCGCATCAGCAACGCTGCCGCCGATGCGCCCCAAGGCCGACGCGGCTCGCGCCGATCCGCAAAGCGGAGACGAGCCGACCCGCCGGGGCGAGATCGACGAAATGAAAGCTCAGATGGCGGCGATGCAAGCAATGATCGAGAAATTGTCCAAGCGCTGATCCGAACAGGCCGATCCGACAGGCTTATCAGGCCGGCACTCATCAGGCCGGCACTCATTACACCGGCACCACTTGGTCGATCGGCTTGCTCTCAGTACTCTGCAGCCGATAGTAGCCTCAGCTCACCGACCTGCATGTCGAAACGGTGGTATTCTGCGATGACGCGCGGATCGAAACCCGTGCCGCGACGCACGGACACTGTGACCTTGTCGTTCGCCGGGCGCGTCTTCATCCAACTATGCAACGCCGCGACGGTCGCAAAGCGTTGGCCGCCCACCAGATCAAGCATGTCGCCCGGCTGGAAACCGACACGGGCTGCCGGTTCACCCGGTTTGATGAACTCGATCCGCAGCGGCGGCAGGACCGAATCCGCGAGATCCAGGAATTGGCGTTCGGCGACCAGCAATCCCGACATGACCAGAGCTTGCCGCTTCAACGTCGGCTTGGCTGCTTGCAGCGCGACGTCGACAATCTGCACCTTGCCATCGCGTAAAACCGACAACGCGACCCGATCGCCGCGACCGCGCAGCGCCATCAGCAGATCCGGGACGCTCGTGATTTTGGGGCCGCCTACGAAACCTTGAACGACGTCCATTGGTTTCAAGTCGACGACGGCTGCGCTGTCGATCGCCTTTGGATAGGGCGCTGCGACGGTGAGCGTTTCCATGCGGCCTTGCTTGAGCCAATAGACCGGTAACGTCGGCACGGAGGGTTCCGAGCCGGCCGACAACAGGGCGACGACAGGACAAACGTGACGAATCGAAATCGCCAGGCCGAGGCCCGGTGCGCCTGGAATGTTCAGCGTGTTGATGCCGATCACTTCGGACGTCTCGGTCGAGATCAACGGTCCGCCAGAATTGCCTGGGTTGATATTGGCGTCCATCTGGACGTATTCCTGCGCGCCCATCGTGCGCACGCTCGAGACGATGCCGCGGGTGGCGGTGAAACTCAGGCTGATGGGATGGCCATAGGCGACGACGCTCGCGCCCTGTTTGACTGCGTGTCCGCAACCCAATTTCGCCGCAACGGCATCTTCGGGCAATTTGTCGGGCTCGACTCTCAAGACCGCGAGATCGAGATGATTGTCGACGAACACCCGTTCGACCGGAATCCACTCGTTTTCAGCATCGCCGACGGCGATCTCGACCGTCGACGGTGACCGCTTCGCGACGTGGGCATTGGTGAGAATCCAGCCCTTTTCCTTGTCGATGATAAAGCCGGTGCCGAGGCCCGTACCCGCCTGCTCCGGTGCGAGCGGCCACACGACCGTGCCGCGCACTTTGACGGTGAAGCGCTGGGCCTGGCCAAGCATGGTCCCCAGATCGGGCGCAAGTGGCTGCGCGGCGGCCGGCCGGATGATCATCGTCGCCGCCAGGGCGAACAACGTTACGCACAACCTCGACATGGGCGATCCCCGGGACTAAAAATCAGCGGCGAGCCGCTTAGACGCCCGAAATGCGGCGACATTCGCGTGTGATGCGCGGGTGGCGAGCAAATTCGGCTGTCGAGAATGCATACGCGGTGACGCCTTGCGACGCAAATAACGGCCATGCGTCAAACGGAACGGTTGGAGATTTGTCCGAAATAGTGGTATTAGAGCCGCGCTCGCCTTATATCCCTGGCGCAGCCTCCCGATACCTGATGGCAGGCGAACGGCTAATCCGTGTTCATTGAATTCACCGCCGTCGATCGACCAGGCCGCCCTTAGTCTCCCGTCACTCGAACCGAAAGAACGCAAAGGAAACGTATGAGCGGTTTCAAATATCCAGACCATAACGATCGCCGCACCGCTGCCGAAGATGCGCGCAAGGCGATTCTGGAGCGCATGAAGACCCGGATCATCCCCGGTCACCCGGATTTCGAAAAGGTACAAGCTGAACGCGTTCGTGCGGCAGCCGAAAAAGAAGACCGGATTCGTCAGGCCAAAGAAGACAAGATCCGCAAGGAAGTGGAAGAGAAAGCTGCCAAGAAGGCCGCTGAGGAAGCCGCGATCCGCGCCGAACGCGCAGCCTATCAAGCGAAACTCGCTGCTCAAAAAGAGACCGAGCTCAAGCAGAAGGCGGCCCGTGACGCTCGTTATGCCCTGCGCAAGGCGCGCAAGAAGGCGTAAACACGTCAACAGACATCGACGTTCGATTTCGGCGCCCTGGCAAACATTGCCGCGGCGCCGGTTTCTTTTCTGGGGCCGCGAGCTCAGCACGTTGTCTCGTCAGCCGCTCGATTTCCGGCTGGCAATGTCGGCGCCGTCTTTGAGTGCGCGCAGTTTAGCCCAGGCGATGTCGGGATCGACGACGCCGAAACCGGCAAACGTCGAGAAGCCGCAATCCGTGCCAGCCAAGACACGCTCCGCACCGACGGCGCGCACGTAGTTGGCAAGGCGCTGTGCCACCAATTCGGGATGCTCGATGAAGTTGGTGGTCGAATCGATGCAGCCGGGGATCAGCACGAGATCATCAGGCACCTTGGTTTCGTGCCACACGGTCCACTCATGCTGGTGGCGCGGATTGGCACCTTCGAACACGAGCGCGCCCGGCTTTGCTTTCAGCAGTTCCGGCAGCACCGTTTGCATGGCGATGTCACGCGTATGCGGTCCTTCATAGTTGCCCCAGCAGATGTGCATGCGCACGCGATCGCGCGGCACATTGCGCAGCGCTGAGTTGATGGCCTCGACGTGCACGGCCACGCGCCGCAAAAACGCTTTCTCGTCGAGCTCGCGATACATCATGTGCCGCCCGAGCCCGAGATCCGGCGCATCGATCTGCAGGATCAAGCCGGCGTTCACGATGGCCTCGTACTCGTGGCGCATGGCATCCGAGAGGTCACCGAGATACGCGTCGAGGCTGGTATGATATTCCGACGGCTGGAACAGCGCGATGACGCCCGGGCTCGCCGCGTTCATGAAGCCATCGCTGTAGCCGGATTGCGTGAGCGCCGCCTTCATGGCCGCGATATCCGTGTGCAGTGGCTGCAACGTTTTCACCGTAATCGGCCCGACGCATTTGGGGCGGCGATATTGCGGTGTACCGCCGGCCCTGGCCAGCCGATCCCGAAACACCGGAAAGTCGTTCAAATCCTGCGGCGGGACACGGGGCGCATCGCCGTCGAAGCCGGTCAGGCGGTCCTTGATGTATGTGGCATACGAGATCTTCGACATCTCGCCGTCCGACGGCACATCGACGCCGGCGGACTTCTGCTTGGCGACGATGACGGCGGTTTCCTCCGCCATCGTACGATCATGCGCGATGAGGTCGATGGCGACGCCCTTTTCGCGGGCGAACAAATAATCCGCGACGCGTGCGGGGCGCGGGAGGGAGCCGACATGGGTTGTTTTGATGGTCATGGTGCGTGCCTCAGTTCGGCTGCCACGTCGGGCCAGCGGGATCGTCGGTGTTCGTGACGCTTAGCGTATGGGCATTGATGAAGGCAGTCTTGCACGACTTCTTTGAATGGACAGCGCCTGCACGTCGCCGATGCAGCAACGACAGCGGTTCCATCGGCTGCCCGCCCGAGATCCTCGAACAAAACCCAACTCAAGCCTCCACCTCCGCTGCGACCGTCGTCGGGTGCCGGCAACTTGCCGACGATCTGCCCGCTCGGCATCTCAGCATGTCTCGCGAGTTCCTGCCGATTTCGACCCGCACGGCCCGCATTTATGTTGCGCAGCGTCGCCGCTCGTGGGAAGGACAAAGAAATAGCGCATCGGGCGATACGACGTGTATCGAACGAGGTGCGTTTGCGCTTTGACGTATCAACTATGACGCAATAGCATTGACGTTTCACTTGACGTTTTGGCTCGCCAGCCGATCGTCGCCCACTTCGAGGAGTCCCGCATGGCACGTGTCACCGTCGAGGATTGCGTCGACAAAGTTCCCAACCGGTTTGAATTGGTGTTGCTCGCGGCGCACCGCGCCCGCGCCATCGCCACAGGTTCGGCCATCACGGTCGAAGTCGAGAACGACAAAAACCCTGTCGTCGCGTTGCGCGAGATCGCAGCCATGACGACGCCGGCTGACGATCTGCGCGAAGGCTTGATCCACTCGATCCAGAAGAACGTCGAAGTCGACGAACCGGAAGCAGGCGCAGCCCCCATGGTTGTGCAGGATCGCCGCCCCATGCTCGGCCGCGACGACCAGTCCGCCGACAGCAACGTCGATGCCATCACCGAAGAACAATATCTGCGCGGCATGGAAGCTCAGATGCCGAGCGAACCGTCGTCCAATCTCGGCAACGGCCCGACCACCCCGGAACGCCCGCGCCGCTGAGGCCAGGCGGTTTTCCAGCCAAGTCCCCGGGCAGTCATTGGGGCGCGCTTCACACCATCTGACGCCGCCGCACCCTGTCGGCGGCGTTGTCGTATCTGCAGCTCGGAGGCCGGTATGATTATCGTCACGACCAACGATTTGTCGGGTCATCGCATCGTGCGCGTATGCGGCTTGGCGCGCGGTTTGTCGGTTCGTTCCCGCTCCATCGTCGGCAACATCGGGGCGTCATTCCAAATCTTGTGGGGCGGCAATATCTCGCTCTACACGAAGCTTGCCGAAACCGCGCGTCAGGAAGCCTACGATCTGTTGGTCGCACAAGCCCGCGACATGGGCGCCAACGCGGTCATCGCGATGCGTTACGACGCCAATGAAATTGCCTCGGCCGTCACGGAATGTCTCGCCTACGGAACCGCGGTCGTCGTCGAACCTCTGCAATCGTAATTATGACCGCCCGGTTTCGAGCACGACTTTACATTCAGCCGGCAGTTCATCGAGCGTAATCTGGCGCTGTTCGCCGTCCGGCGTCGATTTCGGCGGTCGAGCGATCAGCTTCAGCCAGTCGTCGACCTCCTTGCCACAGCCATCGTCGCCCGGCACCGGTTTTTGGTGCGTGCACGTCGTCGATCCCGTGGGGCAGCCCATGCGGATGTGGAAATGGAAATAGTGGCCCCAGATCGGCCTGACCTTGCTCAGCCACGCGCGGTCGGTGTCGCTCGCCGTTTGCGTGCAGATGGCCTTCTTGATCGCCGGATGCACCAAGACACGCTCGACTTGCGGATAGGATGCGGCACGCTTTAGCAGTTTGCGATGTGCCTCGGTGAACGCTTTCGGGTCGATGGCGAGATCGCCCGGTGCCAACATCGACGTCGCCGACATGTCTTCGCGCTCGGCCTTCGAGAGCTTGCGATCGGGCATGGGCGTGAACCAGATATCGGCGTCGAGGCCGATCTGGTGGCTGGCATGGCCGGTCAGCATCGGGCCGCCGCGCGGTTGTGAGATGTCGCCGACGAGGAGCCCCGGCCAGGCGTCTTTGGCTTTGGCGTCGACGGCCAACGTCTGCACCAGGGCGATCATGTCGGGATGGCCCCAGTTGCGATTGCGAGAGAGCCGCATCGCCTGCCAGGCTGCACCATCGACCGGCAGCGCCTTGGCCCCGGCGAGGCACCCTTTGGCGTAATTGCCGATGGCGCGGGCGGCGAGCGGCGCGGGCGCGGTCGATGCCCCGAACAGACTGCGCGCGGCGACGATCGGCTGCTGAGGCCGAACCGGTTGCACGACATTGCCGGGCATCGGGGCATGAATGCTGGCCGCCGGATGTGCGGGCTCGGCGCGTAGTTGCGCGTCCTGGGCGTTGAGGCGATCGAGCCCGAGTGTCCCCCCGAGGGCCCCGACGACAACGACACTCAGCCCGGCTGCACGCCATCGATGGTCGATCATGTGGCCCTCATTGCTGCCTCGACGATAATTAACATGCGCAAAACTGCGGCGAAACTCGGATCTCGCGCGTGCACGCCGGCCGCGGGATTGGCGCCGCGCGCCGATGCGTGTCACCAGGGCGCGAGACAGCCCGCAACGAGGTCTCTGATGGCGAAGCCGGCGAAAACTCAGTTCGTGTGCCAGAACTGCGGCACGACGGCACCCAAATGGACCGGCAAATGCGTCGGCTGCAATGAGTGGAATACGCTTGTCGAGGAGGCCGATGCGGCAGCGACCCCGGGATCGGGGCTCACCCGGTCGAGCCGAGGCCGCGTGGTCGTGCTCGAAAGCCTGGCCGGGTCCACCAAAGACGCCCCGCGGCTCGCGACCAGCATGCCGGAGTTGGATCGCGTCACCGGCGGTGGCATCGTGCCCGGCTCGGCGTTGTTGATCGGTGGCGAACCCGGCATCGGCAAATCGACGTTGTTGTTGCAGTTGACCGCGCAGATGGCGCTGGCGGGACGGCGCACGCTGTATTTTTCCGGCGAGGAAGCCGTGGCGCAAGTGCGGTTGCGTGCGGAGCGGCTCGGCCTGTCGCATGCGCCCGTCGGCCTCGCCTCGGAGACCAATCTGTCGAACATACTGGCGACGCTCGACGCCGAGAAACGCGCCGATCTGGTCGTCGTCGATTCCATTCAGACGCTGTGGGCGGACGGCGTCGAGAGTGCGCCCGGCACCGTCAGTCAAGTTCGCGCGGCAACGCAGACACTGATCCGCTATGCCAAGCACGCCGGGTGTGCCGTTGTACTGGTCGGGCACGTGACCAAAGAGGGCAACATTGCCGGCCCGAAAGTCGTCGAACACATGGTCGACGTGGTGCTGTCGTTCGAAGGCGATCGTGGCCATCCGTTCCGAATTCTGCGCGGCATCAAGAACCGCTTCGGCGCGACCGACGAGATCGGCGTCTTTGAAATGGCGCAAGAGGGGTTGCGCGAGGTCGCCAATCCCTCGGAGTTGTTCCTCGGCGATCGCGACAGCACCACGCCCGGCTCGGCCGTATTTGCCGGCGTCGAAGGCACGCGCCCCTTGCTGGTCGAAATTCAAGCGCTCGTCGCGCCGTCGTCTCTCGGCACCCCGCGACGGGCGGTGGTCGGCTGGGATGCCAATCGGTTGTCGATGATCCTCGCCGTGCTCGATGCGCGGTGCGGAGTCAGTTTTGCGCAGCACGACGTGTATTTGAACGTCGCGGGTGGACTGAAGATCACCGAGCCCGCAGCCGATCTGGCAGCTGCGGCAGCTTTGCTGTCGTCTTTGGCGAATGCGCCGCTGCCGGCGGAACACGTCTACTTCGGCGAAATCTCGTTGTCTGGCGCGGTGCGCCCCGCCGGCCACATGGCGACACGCTTGCGCGAGGCCCAGAAACTCGGCTTCAAAGCCGCGGTTCTGCCCGCCGCAGGTGAGGTCGAGAGCGGCGGCTTCAAGCTCACCCTCGATCGGGTCGGATCACTTGAAACGCTGGCGGCAAGGCTGGCACAGAAGACCCCGCGCCGATGACGCAACCGGCTCGCGTGCGCCCCACTGCAAGGGTCACGGCGGCAACGATCACGCCCATGCAGCTGGATAACGTCCGAGCGGCATCGACGGCAGCGCGTAGGATGCCGGTGTGCGCGACAGCCGTGCGGCATGGCGAACCGCGTGCATCTCGCCGTAACCCGACGACGTCGTCTCGATCAAATCGTCGATCATCTCCAATGTCGGATCGGCGACGTCGAATCCGTTTTCCAGCCGGCCGAGAGATTTCACCCATTCGCCGACCTGCGCCAAAGATGTGCGCACCATCCACGACCCGCCCTGGTCTCGCTGACGCGCGAGTGCCATCATGGTCCCAAACGCCAGAATGTAACCAGCGCCGTGATCGAGCACCTGCGCGGGCAACTCTTTCGGCCGCTCCCATGTGCCGGCGCCGGCAAGCGCTTCGGCTTCGGCGACGTTGATGCCGTCGGCATTTTGCGTCAGGCTATCGAAGCCACGGCGCGTCGACCACGGCCCGACATGGGAATATGCCGACAGCGTCGCGTAGACGATGCCGGGCGACATTGCGGCCAGCGCATCCGGCGCAAAGCCTTTCGCCGCAAGCCCGCCCGGACGATAGCCGTCGAGAAAAACGTCCGCGTCGCTGGCAAGTGAACGCAGGTGAGCGCGCCCGTCGTCGTTTGCGAGATCGACGAACGCAGGCCGCTTGCCGCGCGCAAAATCCATCACCGCGACGGACGGCAGATGTGGTGACGTCACGTAGAGGACATCTGCGCCGTGCACGGCCAAAGTACGGCCGGCCACGGGGCCTGCGATGATGCGTGTCAAATCGAGGACGCGAACGCCCGACAAAGGTCTGGTGAGCGCCGCTGAAAAAGTGCGCGGCGCAGCTTCACCGATCTTCACGATCTCAAACAGCGGCAAGCCCGCGACGGCTTTGCCTTGCGCATGCGCCGCCCATTCAGCGGTGGTGCGCAACATCGTCGCGACCAAGCCGCGCTCGGCGGCCGCCGCCTCGAAGGTCTCGCCGTCCCAGTCGAGCAAGCGCGTCTGGACGCTGTCGCGCGAGTAGTCGCTGCCGAGCAGCGCCAGAATGCCGTCGCGATGATGCGCAAAATTCGTGTGGATGCGGACCCAGCGTCGGTCGCGCGTGCGATAGAGGCCGGCGATCTTGTCCCACATTTCGGCGGGCGGCGCCGCGATGCGGAGATATCGTTCAGAGCGGAATTCGACGGCGGCATGGCGCATATCGACGTCAACGGACTGCTCTTCGCCCGAACGTTGACGCCATATTTCGGCCGCCGCAAGACCTGCTGCGGCGATGGTCGCCTGAGCCACGGTGCCGACGCGGAAGGACGACGGCAGGACCGGATCTTGGCCCGTCAGGACCGCGGCGTCGAGCGCCGCGGTCCGTCCACCCGCCATGGTCCACAAGGATCGAAGCGCGTTCATGCGTTTATCCTCGATTGCGGACGAGCCGATGTCGGCCAATCCGTCACACCTTGGCCGTCACACCTTGGCCGTCACACCTTGCCCGCGCCACGGCGACTGGCGCGCTCCCGTTTCAGTAACTCGGCCACCAAGAAGGCGATCTCGAGAGATTGCTCGGCGTTGAGACGTGGATCGACGAGCGTATCATAGCGGTCGCCGAGATCGCTTTCGGCGACACCGACGACGCCGCCGGTGCATTCGGTGACGTTCTGGCCGGTCATCTCCAGATGAATGCCGCCGGCATGTGTGCCTTCGGCACGATGAATGTCGAAGAACGACTGCACTTCGTCGCGAATGCGCTTGAACGGCCTGAACTTCAAGCCGGTCTTCGCCGTCTCGGTGTTGCCGTGCATGGGATCGCACGACCAGACCACCGAACGCCCTTCTTTCTCGATGGCACGGATCAGACCCGGCAGATGCTTCTCGACCTTGTCGGAACCGAAGCGGCAGATCAACGTCAACCGTCCCGGCGAATTTTCGGGATCGAGCACGTCGATCAGGCGCAACATATCGTCGACCTGCAAGGACGGACCACACTTCATGCCGATCGGATTGAACAGGCCACGCATGAACTCGACATGCGCATGATCGACCTGACGGGTGCGATCACCGATCCAGAGCATATGCGCCGACGTCGAGAAATACTGTCCCGACCCCATGACTTCGTCGCGACGCGTCAAGGCCTGCTCATAACCGAGCAGCAACGCCTCGTGGCTGGTGTAGAAATCGGCCGTGCGCAGGCTCTCGGTATTTTCGTCCGTGATGTTGAGCGCCTTCATGATCGAGAGCGTGCGCTCGATTTCGCCGGCGAGCTTCTCGTATTCGGCCTCGATCGGCTTGTCCTTCATGAAGCCGAGTGCCCACCGTTGCACGTTGGTAAGGCTGGCGAAACCGCCCTGTAGAAACGCGCGCAGGAAGTTCAATGTCGCAGCCGACTGCCGGTACGCCTCGAGTTGCCGACGCGGATCGGGAATGCGGTTGCCGGCGTCGAATTCGAAACCGTTGACGATGTCGCCGCGATAGCTCGGCAACGTCACGCCGCCGCGCGTTTCAAGATCCGCCGAGCGCGGCTTTGCAAACTGCCCCGCGATCCGACCGACCTTTACGATCGGCATGCCGCCAGCGAACGTGAGCACGAGCGACGCCTGCAGAAAAACGCGGAAATAGTCGCGGATGTTGTTGGCTGAATGCTCGCGAAAGCTCTCGGCGCAATCGCCGCCTTGGAACATGAAACTCTCGCCCGCCGCGACCTTGGCGAGCTTTTTACGCAGGTCGCGGACCTCGTTGGCGAACACCAGAGGCGGAAATTTGGCCAGTTGGGCCTCGACGTCCGCCAAATGCAGCGGGTCTGGAAAGATCGGCAGCTGGACGACGGGAAACGACCGCCAGCTCGCCGGCGACCAGGCGGCCGCACGGGCCTCGACGTGGGCGGATTTGCCGGAGGCGGGCATCGATCTGAGCTCCTGTCGAAACGGCATGTGAATCGGCGCAGCTGCGCCGCCGCGCTTATAGGGGCGACGCGTGAGCTTGACCATATCGAGCCGGGCGTATCGAGCCGGGCGTATCGAGGCCGGCTATCGAGACTGGTTCTCGGTTTTAGGCTCGTGCTTGCCGTCGCGCCTGTTTTCTGTCGAGACTGAAGCCTGATTTGCCGTCCAATTGAGAGGCTCGCCAATGACTTGGTCGATGATTGCCCGCGACACCATGACAGGCCGGGTCGGCATCGTGGTGGCGACGAAGTTTTTCGCGGTCGGCGCCCTGGTTCCGCACATCCGGACCGGCGTCGGTGCCGTCGCGACACAGGCATTCGTCAACCCACACTACGGACCCCAAGGGCTGGATATGCTTGCAGCCGGTCACTCGGCCGCCGAAACCGTGGCGCGATTGATTGCAGCCGACGAGGGGCGGGGGTCACGCCAACTGCACGTCATGGACACAGCCGGGCGGTTCGCGGCCCATACCGGGGCCGACTGCGTCGATTGGTGTGGCAGTCTGCAAAGGTCGACGTGCTCGCTTGCCGGCAACATGCTCGCTGGCGAACAGGTGCTCGCCGAGACGGCACGCGTCTTTGAAGAAAACGCCACAATGCCGTTCGCGCGCCGCATGATTACCGCGATGCAGGCAGGCGATGCGGCCGGTGGCGACAAACGCGGCAAGCAATCGGCCGCGCTGCGCATTCACGACGCCGAAGCCTATCCGCTCTATGATTTGCGCGTCGACGACCATGCCGAACCGCTGACGGAACTGGCGCGTCTGCAATCGGTTGCTCGTGACCGCTTTCTGCATTTTCGCCGCCGCATGCCGAGCGCAAACGCACCAGCCGGCGTGACCGATCGATCCGACATGGAAACGTTCGTCGCGCGCTCCATTGCCGACGGCTACGAGTGAGGCGGCGCCGTAGATCGTCAGCGCCCGCCGCCGCTTTGCGTTTCGTCCATGCGGTGCTATGCGGCGTCGCCACACGAACTCAACGGGTACGACACCCTTGGAGGACTGCATGGCCACCCGCCCCAAACTCGACGAATCGACCGTTGCCCTGACGTTCGACGACGTGTTGCTGGTGCCGCGTCCGTCCGACGTCCTACCCGCCCAGGTCGATGTATCGACCCGCATCACACGGGCCATCGAGACCAAGATCCCCATCCTGTCGTCGGCCATGGACACGGTCACCGAGGCGCGTCTCGCCATCGCCATGGCGCAGGCCGGCGGCATGGGCGTCATCCACCGCAATCTGACGCCCGAAGTACAGGCTGACCACGTCGCGCAGGTGAAACGTTTCGTTTCGGGCATGGTCGTCAATCCCGTCACCATCGAGCCGAACGCCACACTCGCCAATGCGCTCGCACTCATGACAGCGCATAATATTTCGGGCGTACCCGTGGTCGAGCCGGGCAAGGGCGGCAAGGCGGGCCGGCTGGTCGGCATCCTGACCAACCGCGATGTGCGCTTCGCGACCAACACACGCCAACGCGTCGCTGAACTGATGACAAAGGACGGGTTGATCACCGTCCGCGACGGTGTCGATCGGGAAGAGGCCAAAAAGCTTCTGCACCAGAACCGCATCGAGAAATTGCTGGTGGTCGACGACGATTATCAGTGCGTCGGCCTGATCACGGTCAAGGACATCGAGAAGGCGCAGCGCCATCCGAATGCCTGCGTCGACGACCAGGGCCGCCTGCGGGTCGCAGCAGCCGTCAGCGTCGGCGTCGATGCCATCGAGCGCTCGGAACGCCTGATCGCTGCCGGCGTCGACATCGTCGTGGTCGACACGGCGCATGGTCACTCGGCCGGCGTGCTCAAGGCCGTAACCAAGATCAAGACCCTGTCCAACCGCGTCCAGGTCATCGCCGGCAACGTCGCCACCTCCGACGGCACCGAGGCGTTGATCGATGCGGGCGCGGACGCCGTCAAGGTCGGTATCGGACCCGGCTCCATCTGCACCACACGCATCGTCGCCGGTGTCGGCGTGCCGCAGTTGACCGCTGTCCTCGATGCAGCCGAGGCTGCTTATAAACGCGGCATACCGATCATTGCCGACGGCGGCATCAAATTCTCGGGCGATATCGTCAAGGCATTGGCGGCCGGCGCCAGCGCGGTCATGGTCGGTTCGCTGTTGGCCGGCACCGATGAGAGCCCCGGGGAAACCTATCTCTATCAGGGCAGAACGTACAAAGCCTATCGCGGCATGGGCTCCGTCGGCGCCATGGCGCGCGGGTCGGCAGATCGCTATTTCCAGGCCGAAGTCCGCGATCAGTTGAAGCTTGTGCCGGAAGGCATCGAAGGCCAAGTCCCGTACAAGGGGCCGGTTGACGCCGTCATGCATCAGCTGGTCGGCGGCTTGCGTGCCGGTATGGGCTATGTCGGCGCGCACGATCTTGCGGGCCTGCGAGAGAACGCCCGCTTCGTGCGCATTTCGCCGGCCGCCATGCGGGAAAGCCACACGCACGGCGTCTCGATCACGCGCGAAGCGCCGAACTATCCCGGTAATGGCTGATCGGCGCTGTCGTCGTGTCGGTGCTTTTCTTGTGTCCGCAGCCATGACACAAGCGCGCGAACGTCGTCATCGAGCGCCCTGATGTCCAAGCCGCACGGCATGCACCGCAATCTCGCAACCTACGGCGATGCCGAATTCTCGCTGTATCTGCGCAAGGCCTTCATCAAGGCGCTCGGCTATACCGACGAGGCCTTGTCGCGCCCGATCGTCGGCATCGTCGATACGGGATCGGGCTACAATGCCTGCCATGCCAACATGCCCGACCTCGTCGAGGCCACCAAACGCGGCGTCATGTTGGCCGGCGGCATCCCGGTGCCGTTTCCGG
>JANOAW010000436.1:0-7582 GCA_031411355.1 Hyphomicrobiaceae bacterium
GGCCTTGATGGCGGCTTCGTAATCGATGACGCTGTCCTTCGGGATACCGATGCTGAACAGCGCCGCACCGAGCGCACTCAGACCTCCGACCACGACTGCGCCTTCGACGGCGGAGACAATGGTCGCAGCGAGCGTGCCGAGGACGACGACTGGACCGACCGCCGGAACAGCAATGAATGCACCCGTAAAAAACAACCCCCAGAAGCCACCCCAGAATGCGCCGCGACTGCCCCAGAATTTGACGCGATCACCGGTGTTGTAGAAGCCGACGACCTTCTCTTCAGTGTGAAAGCCTTGCCCGACGACAGAGAGCGACTTCATGTCGAAGCCGGCTTGCGCCAGTTTTTTGACTGCAGCCTCTGCTGCAGAGTGATCAGCTAGGACTGCAATTGTCGTATTGTTACCGTGCATATCAAAGCTCCTTCGGCGTCTTGGTTGATCGGTCGGAGGCTCGTAAGCCCATGTCGATGATTGCACCGTAGGTCTCCACTGCCCCCGGACGATAGGGTCGGAAACTACTCAGGTACGGGCTTGATTTGCTTCAGCGAGCAACGTGGTGCTGAGCGGCAGCTACGCGCTGGCGATGTCTCACATCTCCAAACCAATTCGTTTTCGTAGGTAGTTTCCGAGGGGCGCGAAGCGCGATCCGAATGTGTTCAATGACGTCGAACCGCAGGTGCCGATTGCGGGATTTGGGCCGGCCCCTGGGGCAACGATGTTGAACAAGCCAGATTTGCTCCGGGATACGGATTGCGATGCCTGACCCCTACCAAATCCTCGGCGTCAGCCGCGATGCGACGCCGGATGCCGTTCGCAAGGCCTATCGTGCGCTTGCCAAGAAGAACCATCCTGACCTGCATCCCGGCGACAAGGCTGCGGAGACGCGCTTCAAGGACATAGCTTCCGCTTACGGGATCATCGGTGATGAAACCAAGCGGGCCCAGTTTGACTCGGGCACGATCGATGGCAGCGGCAACGAGAAACAGCAGCACGATGAGCGACCGTCATACCGACAACACGCCGATACCGGTAAGCAGTTCAAGTACGACCGGCATTGGAGCGGTAGTGGTCAGGCCGAAGACGACATGTTCGCCGAATTGTTTGGCCACCGCGGCAGGGCTGACCAAAGAGGCCAGGACGTTCACTACTCCCTGGCTGTGGATTTCGTCGATGCCATTCGCGGGGCAAAGAAGCGCGTCAACATGGGCGATGGGCGGACGCTGGATATCAGCATTCCCGCCGGCTTGAAGGAGGGGCAAACCCTGCGGCTCAAGGGACAAGGCCATCCCGGCAACGGTAGCGGCGGAGCCGGCGATGTACTGGTTCAGGTCCATGTTGAGCCACATGCCGTCTTTCGCCGTGATGGCGACGATATCAAGTCAACACTGCCAGTGACGCTCGGCGAAGCCCTGGCTGGCGCCAAGGTCTCGGTCGGAACAGTCTTTGGCATCGTCAATCTGACGGTGCCAAAGGGATCGAATGCCGGCACCGTGCTGCGTCTGCGCGGGAAAGGCGTTGCCAGCAGGAGCGGGGCGGGCGACCATTTCGTCGAGTTGAAGGTCATCCTTCCCGAGGCGATCGACAAAGACATCATTGAGACGATTGTGGCGTGGGAAGCGAAGCACCCCTACGATCCGCGCAAAGGGCAACCGCAATGATCATGATCAACGAGCGCGAACTCATCACGGCCATCGGCACTTTGACCGAAGATACCCTTCGGCGCTGGATTGCGCAGGGTTGGATTGTACCGGCCGAGGATGGCCAGATCATCATGTTCGATACGGTCGACGTTGCCCGCGTTCGTCTCATCTGCGAGCTGCATTTCGATCTCGATATTGAGGAAGACAACATCGCCATAGTGCTGTCGCTCCTGGATCAACTTTACGCGGTCCGACGCTCGCTCAGCGCTGTCATGGCGGCTGTCGCGGCTCAGCCAGATGACGTCCGTGTCAGTATTGCAGGGCTCGTCGAAGCTCGGTGTGCTTGTCAAGACGCCTGAGTAGATTCCGTGGCTGGTCGATCGCTGATCCTTTGGAGCACTGTGTAGGAGTGGGACAAACGGATGGAACAGGCGAGCAAGGAAAAGCGCGAATGGCCAATGCAAACATCAGTATCATGCGAACCTATCTCGATGCCCTGAGCAAAGGAGATATGGAAAAGATCGGGAAGCTGCTCGATGACGACGTGATTTGGCACCAGCCGGGCAGCAGCCAACTTTCTGGCCTCCACCGCGGCAAGCAAAATTTGTTTGCACATCTCGGTCGATTCATGGAGCTGAGCGGCAATACGTTCCGTATGACCGAAGTCGGATCCGTGATGGCAAATGAAAACATGGTGGCGGCGACGTTGCATTTCATGGCTGAGCGGCCAGGCCGCACGCTTTCAATGGACGGCGTAGATGTGATGCGCATTGCCGATGGAAAGATCAAGGAGGTCTGGCTTTACTCCGGAGACCAAGCCGCTGAGGATGCTTTCTGGAGCTGATGGGCTATCCGGAGCCATAAGGCGGGTGCAGAGAGGCGCGTCGGGTTGGCGTCGCCCATATCCTTTGCGCGGCGATCGCTCACCGCTGTAGCTGTTGCAGCGCTACGATGCGGGCCTCGATCGGCGGATGGGTTGAGAACAGCGCCATCAGGCCTGGCTTGTCGCTAATTCCGGCCGCCTGGATCGACTTTGGCAATTCGCCCGGCTCGACCCGACCCAAGCTCGCTAACGCACGGATCATGCTGTCGGGCTGTCCCATATAGTTGGCTGCGCCCGCGTCTGCGCGGAACTCGCGGTGGCGAGAGAACCACGCGACGATGATGGACGCGAGGACACCGCCATCCGCTTTCTGAAAGAGGGGCGGATGCAGTCGTTGTTCATCATCGCTGGCGTGGCGATCGGCGTGGCTGTGATCGTCTTCATGTCCGCACTGCTCTCAGGGCTGCAGAAGAATTTTCTTAAACGCGTCCTGACATCTTCGCCCCACATCCAATTGATTCCGGCCGACGAGGTCGCGCGGCCGCTGCGCACGGCAGCAGGTGTCATTGAGGCCGCTGTGATCCAGCGGCCAGCCCAGCGTCTGAGATCTATCGATCAGTGGCAGCGAATTCGTAAGCAACTTCAGAGCTGGCCAGAAATTGTCTACGTTTCACCGTCCGTGTCAGCGGCAGCACTTGCTTTGCGTGGCAATGCGAGCTGCTCGATCACGATGACCGGCGTTGATCCGGACGTCTATTTCAACATCGTTCGCATTCCGGAGTACATCGTCTCCGGCGATCCGCGCCTTGGCAGTGACGACATCGTCATCGGCTTTGACCTGGCCAACGAACTCGGCGTGACTGTCCGTGACAAGCTGACGGTCACGTCAGCGACCGGAACGTCGCGCCTGCTCACAATCAGCGGGATCTTCGACCTCGGCAACAAGGGCGCCAATCTGCGATCAACTTACGTCGCCTTGCGAACAGCTCAGGCACTCGCCAACTTGCCGGGAGGCGTGACCTCCATCGATCTGACCGTGAGTGATGTCTACGCGGCGGAAACGGTAGCTCAGGCTGTGCAAGCGGCAACCGGCGTGCAGGCCGATAGCTGGATCAAGACCAATGCTCAGTTCTTCACAGCGGTGAACGCTCAGCAGTCGTCCAACACGCTCATCCGCTCGTTCGTTGCCTTGTCAGTTGCCTTTGGGATCGCCAGCGTGCTGGTCGTGTCGGTGATCCAGCGCTCCAAGGATATCGGAATTCTGCGTGCCATGGGCACGTCCCAAGGCCAGATCCTGCGGATCTTCTTGCTTCAGGGTGGCCTACTTGGATTGGCCGGCTCATTGATCGGCACGGCTCTTGGCAGCGGCGCGCTCACCCTCTGGCACAAGTCGCAGCGCCAAGCGGATGGCAGTGAGATCTTCCCATTGGTGCTTGAGCCACAACTCATCGTCTGGGCTGTCGTGCTCGCTGCGGTGACAGGTGTGGCCGCGGCGGCGGTTCCCGCATATCGCGCAGCAAAGCTCGACCCAGTGGTAGCAATCCGTGGCTGACCCCCTTCCCGTTGTGCGTCTGAAGCAGGTCAAGAAGTCCTACGGGACCGGCACGCCGGTTGCGGTTGAAGTGTTGCATGGCATTGACCTGACGCTCCATCGCGGCGAGTTCGTCGCTCTCACGGGGCCATCCGGCTCAGGCAAGAGCACGCTGCTCAATATCATCGGCCTACTTGATCGCCCGACGTCGGGCCAGTTGTTCATCGTCGACAGGGAAACCGGCACCCTCAATGAGGCGCAGTTGACTGCATTGCGCGGGCACAGCATCGGGTTCATTTTCCAGGCACATTGTCTCATTTCCGCGTTCACGGCGCTCGAGAATGTGATGATCCCGCAACTTGCCGAAAGCGTGTTTCCGAACGACGCGATGCGCGTTCGATCTGCTGAGCTTCTGGAGCAGGTCGAGCTGACGAGATGGAAGGATAACCTCGTCAGCAACATGTCCGGCGGCCAGCAGCAACGCGTTGCGATTGCGCGCTCGCTGGCCATGAAGCCAGCACTTGTCTTGGCCGACGAGCCAACGGGCAACCTCGACTCCAAGTCAGCTGACACTGTCATCAAAATGATGCGGGACGTGAACCGCAAAGATGGCACGACGTTTCTGATCGTCACCCACAATATGGACATCGCCGCGCGTTGCGACCGGATCATCGACGTTGTCGACGGCATGATAGTTGGAGCCGGCAAGTAGACGGCGGCGACGCGCCTTGCGAGTGTCGCCCCTCACGACCGCAGTCGGTCATGCCAATGCGGTTTCAAGAACTCTAGGATGACCACCACCAGCAGCCCGGCGCCAAGCGCCAACGCGAGATCGTTGAGGTGCAGTGGTCCAAAGCGGAAGAGCCGACTGGCGAATGGCCAAAGAAGCGTCAGCGCCAACATCGCGACGACCGCGGCGAGAATCCATCTCAGGGACGGGTTCGGGCGACGGAATGCCGTGCGCAGAGACGCGCTGAACGACCGGTTCACAAGGGTCAAGCCGACGATAGCCATGACCAAGGCGACGAATGTGAGTGACCGCACTTCTGCTTCCGGCATGCCGCGCCAAGAGGCTGTGACGAAGATTGCGCCGATCAGCACGAAAGCAATGGCACCCTGCAAAACACTCCAACCGATCAGGTCGATCGAAAAAAGCGGCTTGTCTGCGGCATGCGGCGGGCGGCACATCACGTCGTCTTCCTCTTCCTCGGCTTCGAAGGCGAGTGAGCAAACGGGGTCCATGACCATCTCTAGAAACGCGATGTGCATGGGACCGAACAGGATCGGCAGGCCCAAAAGTAATGGCAACAGCGCCAGCCCGGCAATCGGTACATGGACAGCAAAGATGAAGCCGATCGCCTTGCGCAGGTTGTCGTAGATGCGGCGGCCAAGCCGAACGGCTTTGACGATGGAACCGAAATCGTCATCCAAAAGAACGATGGCCGACGCCTCGCGCGCAACGTCTGTGCCGCGCCCGCCCATCGCGATACCGATGTGTGCAGCCTTGAGCGATGGCGCGTCGTTGACGCCGTCGCCGGTCATCGCGACAATCTCGCCATTGGCCTTCAGTGCATTGACGATCCGCAGCTTCTGTTCGGGCATGACGCGCGCGAACACGGTCGCCGTTCGGACGCGCGTCGCAAGCTCCTTGTCGCTCAACGTCTCGAGTTCAGTACCAGTGACGACGTCTTGCGCATCAATACCCGCCTGTCGGGCAATGGCCTTGGCCGTCGCTGGGTAGTCACCGGTGATCATGATCACTTTGATGCTCGCCGACCGGCATTCGCTGACTGCCGGGGGCACGCTCGACCGTAAGGGATCGGCAAGGCCGACAAGGCCCAAAAACTGAAACTCGAAGTCGTTTTGCGAGGCAGGCATATCGTTGCCGCCATAGGCGGCGCGGGCCACGCCCAGCACACGCAATCCCTCGGCGGCCATGGCGTCTACAGATTGGGTCAGGCTCGCCCGTTCCGCCGCACTGAGATGGCAAAGACCGGCAATGGCTTCGGGCGCGCCCTTGGCTGCAACGACAAACGGCGTCTCGCCAGTCCACCAGACCTGCGACATAGCCAGAAGCTCTGGTCGAAGTCCGTACGTGTGCGCAAGCTTCCATTCCGGATCATGCACATGCTCGGTCCCGCCCAACGCCCTTTGGCCCAACCCACGAAAGGCCTTGTCCATCGGATCGAATGGGACTGGTGCACTGGCGTGACGCCCAAATTCCAAGAGGTCACGGAACGCGGCTGGCAGGTTGATCTCGCCCGTCCCATCAGGTTTGAAGGTCTCTTCACTCTTGAGCCGCATCTCGACAATCGTCATCCGGTTTTCGGTCAGCGTCCCCGTCTTGTCGGTGCACAAAACCGTCGCCGAGCCGAGTGTTTCAATGGCGGAAGTGCGACGGGTCAGCACACGTGCTTGCGAGATGCGCCAAGCGCCCATCGCCATAAACACGGTCAGTACAATCGGGAGTTCTTCAGGCAGCATGGACATGGCGAGCGCGATGCCGGCGAGAACCGCATCAAGCCAGCCCCCACGCAAAGTCCCGTAGAGCAGGACGACCGCGAGACAAACCGGACCACCGACCATTGCGAAGACGCGGACAAGGCGGCGTACTTGTGCCTGCAGCCGTGGCGGCTCCGTCTCCAACAGAGTGAGCGACTCGCCGATTTTGCCGATCTCGCTGCGAACGCCGGTCGCACTCACTTCACCTATCCCGGTACCGCGGACGATCAACGAACCAGAGAATACAAACGGCAAATCATCACCGCCTGGCCGACCGGTTTTCGCCGAGGCCGCATTCTCACGCGCAAACTTGCGGACCGGGACTGACTCGCCCGTCAGCAATGATTCATCGGTCTGCAAATCGTTGCTTTGGATCAAAACCGCGTCGGCCGGGACCCGGTCTCCTTCATTGAGGACGACGGCATCGCCCCGTACCACGTCGCGGCCTGCGATCCGTACCCGCTCACCATCGCGAATGACCAGCGCTCGCGGACTGGTCAGATCGCGTAGCGCCTCCAACACGCGCTCGGTACGATATTCCTGGATGACCGTGATCAGGACCGATATCATTGCAAAGGCGATGAGGAGGAGGGCTTCCCCAAGATTGCCGAAGATCAAATAAAGCGCGCCGGCACCAAGGAGCAGCAACAGCATCGGCTCTCGAATGACCTCAACGACAATGCCCAGGGGCGTGCGCCGATCCGGCCGCGGCAATTCGTTGTAGCCCTCCGCTTTCAGGCGGACCTGAGCCTCTGCTGCGGTGAGGCCTGGGATGGTATCGGATCGGAGATCGGAAGATACCGCCTTCGTGCGAATCGGAGTTAGTTCTGCGGCGGCCGCCATGGTGCAAAGACTCCATCTATCCTGACGCACCGATGCGCTGTGTCTCAAGAGGATCTGATGACACAAACGAGGGTCTGTTTCCCCGCCCGGCAGCGATAGCCTCGGAAACTACTCAGATTGGCTCAGGGCCGTCCGACGCGCTCGTGTTCCGGTGTGTTGATCAGACATTGACCATTCCGTTTCGCCGTGGCCAATGAGATAAATGCGCGGAAGAATGCCCGGCATATCGGTCATGGCCTCTTG
>JANOAW010000437.1:0-3676 GCA_031411355.1 Hyphomicrobiaceae bacterium
GCTCCACGGCACCGACGCGCCGGTGCGCCGGCCGGACGATGCGCTGGCGAGCTGCGACCGCGTCAAGGAGCTGGTGTTTTTCGATTTGTTGGAACGCGGCCACTATATCGCCCGCCGCGGCTTCATCGCTCTGACATTGACGCTGACGGACGCGGACATCGACGGCTTCGTTGCCGCCATGGACGACGTGGTGTCCGTGCGCCGCGGCGTTTTGCCGAAACGCGCCGGACGAGAGACTGAACATGGCTGATTTAGCGCCGCACACCGGGCGCTTCGATCGGCAGCTCGGCGCCGCGCCAGGCCAGATACAATTCGAGGGCCAGATACTCGGGGGCGCCGAAATCGAGAATCTCCGCGCGGACACCGAGGCTGCACGCGCGCAACCGTCGGTGCAGGGATCCTAGTCCCCCCCAATCGAGCCGGTATCCCGGCCAGCCGTGGGAGTGGCCTTGACTGATGGTATCGCCGCGCAGTTTGCGCCCGACATTGTCGTCATGGCATTGGCTGCACGCCAGATTCATCTGGCCTTGGCGCGTTTCCCAGAATATGCGGCCTTGTTCGAAGAACGGCCGGGCCGCGCCGTCGACTGTGGCCGTGCGTTTCAGCCCCCGCGACTGGAAGGTTACGAACGCCGTCAATCGCAGCAATTCCTGGCTCTCATACTTGAGCGGCGGCGCGCCTTGTCGCTCACTGCGACAGCTCTGGATGCGATTTTCCAGATTGACGAGCTTACCGGCCTTGGCATCGACGACCGGCAAGCGCGCTGCCACGCCTTTCATGGATTGGACGGCGTCGCCATGGCAGGTGGCGCAGGCTTTGCCCGACGTGCCCGCAGGTTCCGCCCACAGTTTCGCGCCCTCTTCGACCCACAGCATGCCGGGATTGGCCCCATCGTCGGCCTGCAAAGCCTGCGTTTGGGCTGACTGGAAATTCTTGCCGGGGATTGGCGTCGCCGGCCGCTGCTGCGCCGATGCGGTGGTCAGACACACCACGGCGCACGCACCGGCGATCTTGGCCCCGCGAACGAGGTGGGCTGCGACCGAGTTGAGCCGTCGAAGGACCATAACGCGACCTGTGACGCCAGTTCAGCGAACGCGATACGCGCTTTTTTTGCGCCATTCCGACAGGAAATACGCCAGCGATTCATCCGGCCGCTCCGGCAGCACGATTTGAACCGTCACGATCTGGTCGCCTTGGCTGCCGGTGTTGGCGTTGTTGACGCCCTTGCCCTTGATGCGAAATGCCCGCCCCGACGAGGTGCTTTTCGGCAGGGTCAACTGAACGCGGCCGGCGATGGTCGGGACTTCGATGCGGGCGCCGAGCACGGCTTCGTCGATGGTGATCGGCAGATTGTAGAGGATGTCGTCGCCGTCGCGGCGAAACTCGGGATGGGCACGCACTTTGATCTCGACCAGGGCGTCGCCGTTCTCGCCACCGCGTTGACCGGCAAGCCCTTTGCCTTTGAGGCGCAATGTCTGGGCGTCGGAAACGCCTTCCGGCACCACAAGATCCAACACGCCGCCCTCCGGCAATGTCACGCGTTTGCGCGAACCGACGGCCGCTTCCAGGAAATCGACTTCGAGCGAATAGCGGACATCCTGGCCACGTACGGGTTGTGGACCCGGCCGGCCGCGCCCGAACAAATCAGTGAAGATGTCGCTGAAGCCGAAATCCTCGCCGCCAGGGCCGCTCGGACGCCCAGCACCGGCGCCAGCGCGACTGTACGCTCGCCGCGGCTCGCCGTCGGCATCGATCAGCCCGTTGTCAAACTGACGCTTTTTTTCGGCGTCACCGATGATGGCAAACGCGCCATTGATGATCTTGAGCGCCTCTTCGGCCTGCGCTGTCTTGTCAGGGTTGAGATCGGGGTGGTTTTCCTTGGCCAACTTGCGGTAGGCGCGACGGATCTCGTCCTCGCTCGCACCGCGCGGAACTCCAAGCACTTTATAGGGGTCTTCAGCCATAGGCTCTCACGGACCTCGACAATCCTGGGTGCTATATCATGCTTTGAGCCGCAGGTGTGTAGAGGCAAGGCATCGCTCGGCCGGAATTCGATGCCGCAGGGGTGCGCCGCCCCTTAAAGTCGCATCATCTCCTCGCCAAGAACCTCGACCACACTCGCCGTCGCGGCCGACAGTCCCTGATCGCCGCCGAATTCCATGGGGCGTAAGCGGCGTTCGCTAAAAGCCCGTTCGATGGAACGCTCGAGCAGGCCCGCCGCGACGGACAACTCTTCGATGCCGTGTCGTTCGGCGAGCCAGTCGAGCATGAGCGCCGTCGACAAGAACGTCGCTGTCGGGTTGGCCTTGTCCTGGCCGGCAATGTCGGGCGCCGAGCCGTGCGCTGGCTGAAATAGGCCATGTTCGAGCCCCAACTCGGCACACGGGGCCATGCCCATGCCGCCGACGAGGCCGCCGCCTAAATCTGACAGGATGTCGCCAAACATGTTCTCCATCACGAGAACGTCGCACTCCCAGGGCTTGCGCACGAGGTCGAGTGCCATGGCATCGACATAGGTGTGGCCGACGGTGATGTCTGGATTGAGGGCTGCGTGTTCGTCGAAGATTTTGCGAAAGAAAGCGAAGGCGCGAAACACGTTGGCTTTGTCGACGCAGGTGACGTGGCCCTTGCCGCCGCGTGCCTTGCGCTTGCGGGCGAGGGAGAAGGCGACATCGCACAGGTTTTCGGTGGTCTTGCGGGTGATGCGCAGGGTCTCGCGCGCCTCGGTGTCGCCGATCAGTTCGCCGCGGCCTTGCGTGAAGAACAGGCCTTCGGTCGACTCGCGCAGAACGATCAGATCGATTTTTTCGGCGCGTTCGTCGAGCAGGCGGCGGGGCGTGTTCGGGTAGGCTTTGACGGGCCGTACACCCGCAAACAAGCCGAACTCCTCGCGCATACGCAGATGCGGCGCGATTTCGGTGCCCTCGGGCAGGCGTACGTTCGGCAGCCCCATGGCACCAAGCAGAATGGCGTCGGCTGACCGAGCCGTCTCGAAAGCCGCAATCGAACAGTCTTTGCCACTCGTCCGATAATACGTCGCACCGCAATCGAGCCGCTCCTCGACGCGCAACTCGAAGCCACCGAGCCGCCGCTGCAGCATCTCGACCAGCTTAAGCGCCGGCGGCAGGATCTCGCGGCCGATGCCATCGCCGGGCAGAGATGCGATACGCAGGATCTTGTTGGTGCGTGAGGTCATGGTGCCTTCAAAGTCTCGGGGATGAGGTTAAAATCGCGCCTGCGAACATCAAGCCAAGACCCGGAAGCTCGCGTTCGCCCGTGCGATCACACTGTTGTCGGCCGTGATGAGTGCATCAACGACGCCGGATGATTTGCCAGCTTTGATGATCCGCGGGATGATTTCGAGCCATTGGCCGATCTTGGCAGCCGCGACGTAGTCGACCGCCAGCGACGTCGTGACAATTCCCTGTGGGGCGCCACCCAATGCAAGGCCGAGCGACAAGCCGCACGCATTGTCGGCGAGGGTCGCGATGACGCCACCATGGGGCATGCCGCGGGAGTTGCAATGCGCATCCTGGATGAACATGCCGAGCCGATAAACACCTGTGTCGGTCGCCGCATAGATCGGCTCCCAACTTCGGGTCGCGGGGGACGTGCGCGTATGGATCGCGAAACCGTGCGGCGGTGACGGGGGCATGGCAGATCCTGTTTGTCGTCG
>JANOAW010000438.1:0-6860 GCA_031411355.1 Hyphomicrobiaceae bacterium
CTCGCCGCCCACGCGATGCACGGCAGATTGGTGTTTCGACTGACCGTGTCAAAGGCGATCAAACGGTCGAGGCAGGACAGTGTGTCGGTCATCAATGAGTCGGGCATGATGGCAAAATGGCTGACGTGTTCCGACTTGGCAAGGCGTGATCTCAGACGCCATAAACCGCGGGTCACGGGCACAGGGTTCGACACTAGGGCCTTGATCGGCGCGGGCTCAGGAGCGATGGTTGGGTGCGCCGTCGCGCCACGCCACGTCATTTCGAGATCGATCATGTCCTCAACCCGCACCCGCAAACCCGAGGCCGCGCCGGAGCTCGTCACGTCGGGCGGTCGGGATTTGGTGCTGGGCGCCTATCCGACGGTGCGCATGCGCCGCAATCGCCGTACGGGTTGGTCACGCCGGCTCGTCGCCGAGACACGGCTCACCGCCGATGATCTGATCTGGCCCATCGTCGTCAAGCCCGGCACCAACGGCCGTGATCCCATCGCCTCGATGCCCGGCGTGTTTCGCTATACGCCCGACCAGGCCGTCCGCGCCGCCGAAGAGGCGCTCGCCCTCGGCATCCCCGCCATGGCCTTATTCGCGTATACCGACACACCTGAACGCACGCCCGATGGACGGCTGGCACTCGATCCGAACAATGCCGTCAATCAGGCCGCGCGCGCGATCAGGAAGGCCAAACTCGACATCGGCCTGATTTCGGACGTGGCGCTCGACACCTATACGAGCCATGGCCACGACGGCTTGCTGGTCGGTGATCAGATCGTCAACGACGAAAGTGTCGCCGTGCTGGTCCGGCAAGCCCTGGTGCAGGCCGAGGCCGGCTTCGACATGCTCGCGCCGTCAGACATGATGGACGGGCGCGTCGGCGCCTTGCGATCGGCACTCGATGCGGCCGGCTACATCGACGTGCAGATCATGTCGTATGCTGCCAAATATGCGTCGGGGCTCTATGCGCCGTATCGCGACGCGGTCGGCTCGACGGCATCCTTGAAAGGCGACAAGCGCACCTATCAGATGGATCCCGCCAATTCAGATGAAGCCTTGCGTGAAGTCGCGCTCGACATTGCGGAAGGCTGCGACATGGTCATGGTCAAGCCGGGGACGTTCTATCTCGACATCGTGCGTCGTGTGAAAGACACGTTTGCCATGCCGACCTTCGCGTACCAGGTTTCGGGCGAATATTCGATGATCATGGCGGCGGTGCAGAACGGCTGGCTCGATGGCGATCGGGTGATTCCTGAAAGCCTGATCGCCTTCAAGCGCGCCGGCGCCGACGGCATTCTGACCTATTTCGCACCGCGCATGGCGGCCATGCTGAAATAGTCGCCTCACCGTAGCGGCAGCACCGTTGCTTCGACGAGATCGGCGAGGCCGGTGATGTCATCGAGCGCGAAAACCGGCAGGCCGCGGGCGTCGGTGATGTCATGATCGGCCGCGATGGCGAACACGTGGGGGTCGTCTGGGGCGAGCGGCGTTTTCGTGTGCGATGCGGTGCGCCGTGCTTCGATCTTGGGGATCGGCTGCGATTTGTAACCTTCGACCACGACGAGATCACACGGGTCGAGCTTGGCGATCACGGCGTCGAAATCCGGCTCGGCTGCGCCGGCGAGTTCGGTGATCATGGCCCACCGTTTGGCCGACACGATGGCCACTTGCGCTGCACCTGCCTTGCGGTGCCGGGCGCTGTCGGTGTCGGCGTCGTCGATCTGGAAATCGTGATGTGCGTGCTTGACCGTCGCGACGCGCAACCCGCGCCGTGTGAACTCGTCGACGAGGCGCGTCGTCAGCGTGGTCTTGCCGGATTTTTTCCAGCCGGCGATGCCGACGATGGGGGGGCGGGCTTTGATCATGGGCCGAGCCTATCGAGCAGGTCGCGCGCATCGGCAAGCTCTTGCGGTGTGTTGGCGTTGAAAAACGGATCGACGTCGCGCCCGCCGGCTCGCACCATCGGGAAGTCGACTGGGATCGTGCCATGACGGTCGGTCCAAGCCAGCACTTTACGCACGCCAGCCCGCAAGGCCGCGTCGAGGTCGTCGGCGTGGGCGACCGGCCATAAGCCGATCACGGGATGCACATTGCCGGCCGAGGCGGCGATTGCGATCGCGTGCGGGCTGTCGACAAGTGCGTTCATCAGTCGGTGCACCAGGTCGAGCGGGATGAACGGCGCGTCCGACGACACGGTGACGGTGTGGGTGACCTCGGGATGACGATCGGCTGTCCAGCGCATGCCGGCGAGAACGCCGGCCAGCGGTCCAACGAAGCCGTCGACGGGATCGGCTGCGATGGGCAGGCCCAGCTCGGCGAAGCGCGCGGGATCACCGTTGGCGTTCAGGACCAACGCCGACGTCTGCGGGCGCACACGCGCAATCACGTGTTCGATCATGCTGCGCCCGCCAAGATCGAGCAGGCCCTTGTCGCCACGGCGCGCATCAGATTCGAACATGCGCCGAGACAGTCCTCCCGCGAGGATGGTCGCCGTCGGCAGGCGGGTCGAGGTCAGCATCAGCGCTCCCAGGCAGATTATCTTCGATGCAACGCATCTCAGTAACGTTTCGCTAACCATGTCGCGCCATAGGTTTTGGCGTCGTTTGTACGGAGTTCACCATGTTACATACCGAAGTCGGCGTCATCCCTCTGGCGCCGTCCACGTTCGAGCGCCGTGAGTTCGGCCGCCGCGAAACAGCCCTTCCCGGCATCGTCAAAATCCCGCTCAGACAGCCTTTGGCGTGCAGCCTTTTGAACGTGTCGCGCGGCGGAGCGCTGCTCGAGGTCGACAAGTTCGAATTCGTACCAGCCCGCTTCAAACTGAAAGTCGGAAATTTCGAAAGCGATTGTCACGTGCGCCATCGCGACGGCCGGATCGTCGGAATCGAATTCGACGTTCCATGCCGTTTCGATCCGATCGAACACGACGACTGAAGCGCTCAGGCGCGTTTCGCATGTGCCTCGGCCGGCTGCCATAACTTGATGCCGGCACGGCGATATTGCGGCGGCAGCGCCACCTCGCCGCCGAGCGCGTAGGCGGCATGCCAGCCCCAATGCGGGTCGTCTAGAAAGGCGCGTGCGATGGCGATCATGTCGGCCTTACCGTCGGCGAGGATCGCCTCTGCCTGCTGTGGCGTCGTGATCAATCCGACCGCCATGGTCGGCAGACCCGTGTCTCGTTTGATGCGCTCGGCGAACGGAACCTGATAGCCAGGCCCGACCGGCGGTCGAAGTGCCGGATCGCTGCCACCTGTCGACACGTCGATGAAGTCGCAGCCACGACGTTTCAACTCGGCAGCGAAGGTCACGGTGTCGTCGATGGTCAAGCCGCCTTCGATCCAGTCGACCGCCGACACGCGAGTGCCGAACGCCACCGTCGATGGCACGACGGCGCGCATGGCATCGAACACCTCGAGTGGGTAACGCAGGCGATTTTCGAGACTGCCACCGTAGCGATCGGTGCGCGTGTTCGAGAGTGGTGTCAGGAACTGGTGCATCAGGTAGCCGTGAGCTGCGTGCACCTCGATGAGGTCGAAGCCGAGGCGCACGGACCGTCGGGCGGCGTCGACGAAAGCACCGCGAAGCGTGACGAGATCGTCGGTCGTCAGTGCGCGTGGAATTGGTCCTTGAGGCCAGAACGAGCGCGCCGACGGGGCCACCTGCTGCCAGGCCTCGTTGGTATCGATGGGGTCCTGCGGTGACTTGCCCTCCCACGGCCGGCGCGACGAAGCTTTGCGGCCCGCATGACCGAGCTGAATGCCGAGTTTTGCCGTGCCGAATTTTCGAGCGGCCTCGAGCACCGGTCGCATCGCCGCTTCGTTGGCGTCCGAGTACAGACCGACGCAGCCATGCGTGATGCGGCCGATGCGTTCGACCGCCGTCGCCTCGACGATGAGCAGCCCCGCGCCCGAATTGGCAAGCGATCCCAAGTGCATCATGTGCCATGCGTTCATCGAGCCGTCGTCGGCCGAATACTGGCACATGGGCGCGACGACGAGGCGGTTTGCGAGGTCGAGTGAACCGAGGCTAATCGGCGAGAACAGACGGCTCATGCGGAAGTCCTTGGCTGCGGAATGCGACAGTCGAAGAGAGGCCATAGCTCACTTTGGACCTCCGGCACCACACCAGCGCGGCCCATGCTGCCATGCACTCAATTCACGATCTCGTAGAAGCGGCTCGGGAACGCCCCGCGCAGGTTCGGTGAAAAGCCCTTGAGCTTGGACGAGACGAGATTTTTGGTCGAATAAAACATCAGCGGAATGACGGGTTGATCGGCCATCCAGACCTTTTCGGCTTCCGCCATGATTTCGGCGCGCTTCTTCAAATCGGTCTCGTTGTCCGACGATTTGACAAGTTTATCGAATGTCTCGCTTTTGTATTTGGCGTAGTTCATGCCGGTATTGTCGGAGAGGCCGAGAAACAGGAAATTCTGGGCGTCGGAATAATCGGCGATCCAGCCGGCCCGTGCGACGTCGAAATCGCCGCCTTCACGCAGGTGCGCGAAGTGGGTCTTGCCGTCGGTCGAGATGAAGTCGGTTTCGATGCCGACGGCCTTCCATTGATCCGCGACGGCGACGACGGTCGCCTTGTTATTGTCGGTCTGATTGTAGCGGATCTGCACTTTGAGCGGTTTGCCTGGGCCGAAGCCGGCTTCCTTGAGCAAGGCCTTCGCCTTGTCTTCCCGATCGATGGGAGATGCGGACTTAAAGTCCAATTCAACGGGCTTTGAGACGTAGTTCGAGATGCCCGGCGGCACGAAGCCGTAGGCGGGGACCATGGTGCCGGCCCAGACCTGCTCGGCGATGAATTCGCGGTCTATCGACATCGAAAGAGCCATGCGCACTTTCGGGTTGTCGAAGGGCGCCTTCGATGTATTCACGGACAAATAGAACGTGCCGAGGTAGGGCGCGATCGACACCTGCGAGCCGAGTTTATCTTTGAGAAACTTCACCTGATCGCCCGGAATATCAGTCGTGAAATGCAACTCGCCGGCCTGGAATTGTCGCGCAGCCGCGGCCTGATCCTGGCGCGGATAAAAGCGGACTTCGTCGATCTTGACGCTGTCGGCTGCGTGAAAGGCCGTGTTCTTGACTACTACGATCTGGGCGTTGGGTGTATTTTCCTTGAGCTTGTAGGCGCCGTTCGAGACCCAGTTCTCGACTTTGACGAAATCCTTGCCGTGCTTCTCGACCGAAGCCGGATGTACCGGGATGCCGGTCGAATGGGTCAGCAGTTCGAGAAAGTATGCGGTCGGGCGCTCCAGCCGGATTTCCAGTTTCGTCGCCTGGATCGCCTCGACGCCGAGGTCTTCGAGTTTTGGCGCATCTTTCGATTTGTTGATCTTCTCGGCATTCATGATGGGGTAGAGGATGTTCGCGTATTTTGCGCCCGTCGCCGGGTTCATGATGCGGCGCAGTGAATAGACGAAGTCGGCGGCCGTGACGGGATCGCCATTCGACCACTTGGCGTTCTGGCGCAAGGTGAACGTGTAGACTTTGCCATCGGCGCTGATGTCCCACTTTTCGGCGACGCCGCCGACGACCTCGCCTTTGGCGTTGTGGATCACCAGACCCTCGAACAGATCGCGCAGCAGATGTGCCTCGGACGTCGTCTGGGTTTTTTGCGGGTCGAGTGTTTCGGGATCACCGTCGTTGCCGCGATGAAACACGCTTTGTGCGAGGGCTAATTGTGAGAGCGCTGCCGTTGCGACGACGCTAGCTGCGAGCGAAAGAGCCAGAGCTCTATGGCGCGCCCCGATGCTATGACGTGACATCGACGTCCTCCCTGATGCGATCTCCGCGCCCCCAGATCGAATGTCCCGGCGCCGATCCCGCATTCTAGTGGGCTCGCCCGGAATTTGACAACTGGATCGCAAATACGGGCTTCGCAATCAGGCGCCGTCAGGTCCGCAGCACCTCTGCTTTCTCTACTTCGAGCTTGAAGGCCGCAGCCAGGAGCGCCTTTGTGTAGTCCTCCTGAGGCGCATCGAAGATGTGCATCGACGGCCCTTGTTCGACGATCTTGCCGTTGCGCATGACGATGACATAATTCGACAGCGCCCGAACGACCTTCAAATCGTGACTGATAAAGAGATATGCGAGGTCGCGCTTTTTCTGCAGATCCCGCAGCAGGTCGACGATGCGCGCCTGCACGCTCATGTCGAGGGCCGACGTCGGCTCGTCGAGCATGACAAATTTCGGATCGAGCACCATGGCCCGCGCAATGGCGATGCGCTGACGCTGACCGCCTGAGAACTCGTGCGGATAACGATCCTGCCACTCGGGCGGCAGACCAACCTCGGCGAGGGTTTCTCCGACGCGGATCCGGCGCTGCTCGAAATCGAGTTCCGGATTTTGAATGGTCAAACCTTCTTCGATGATCTGGCCGATCGACAGGCGTGGTGACAACGAACCGTAAGGATCTTGAAACACGATCTGCATCTGGCGCCGGAGTGGGCGCATGCGTTTGCTGTCGAAGCCGTCGATGCGCTGCCCGACATAGGCGATCGGCCCTTTCGATGCGATCAGGCGCATGAGCGCCAAGCCGAGCGTCGTTTTGCCGGAACCGCTTTCGCCGACAACGCCGATGGTTTCGCCGGCGTGCAGTTTCAGCGACAGGCCGTCGACGGCCTTGATGTGATCGACCGTCTTGCGCAACAGGCCACGGCGGATCGGAAACCAGACCTTCAAATCCTCGGTTTCGAGCACCACGGGCGCATGGGCGGCGGGCTGTGGGGGGACACCCTTCGGCTCGGCAGAAAGCAGATGCTTGGTGTAGGGGTGCTGCGGCTTGGTGAAGATGTCCTCCGCCGGCCCTTCCTCGACCACTTCGCCCTTGTTCATCACGTAGACACGTTCGGCCATTTTTCG
>JANOAW010000439.1:0-2078 GCA_031411355.1 Hyphomicrobiaceae bacterium
CGACAACTTGGGAAGCCCAGATTTTTCAATCGATTGCGCTCTGTCGGCAGGAATCGCCGATGGTGACGACTTTAGTCGAACTATCCGGGATGGAGGGGAGGGTCTGTGGCGGCGGGTGCCTGGAGGACCCGCCGCCGAACCGCGTGCCTGGCAGGGCAAGGCGGCTCTCGAGTTCCGTGCGCATGGCGCCCTTCGGAACAGGAACAAAATGAACGACGTTTGTGTCAGCCGTGTGATTGCGGCTGGTCGGGCTCGGCAATGCACATGTTCGGATGCAAGATCACGCGTGGTCTGGACGTTCGGTATTTGGCAATTGGATGGCCTCTGATATGCCGTCACGTCCGAGCGAGGAGACCGCCGATGTCCGTTGTACCGTCCGCCGTGAAACTGCCGATCAAGGCGCACGAGAAGATGCGCATCGCCGGTCGGCTCGTCGATGCGGACGAGCACGTCAAGGTCATCAATCCGTTTACGGGCAAACTCGTGGCCACCGTGCCCGCCGCCAGTCCCAAGCAAGTGGCCGATGCCTTCAAGGCGGCCAATGCCTACCAACCAAAACTGACGCGTTACGAGCGGCAGAAAATTCTGCTGCGGACTGCGGAAATTCTCGCCCGTCGCCGTGACGAGATCGCGGCCGTCATCACGGCTGAATCGGGCTTAAGCTGGAAAGACAGCACGTACGAGGTTGGTCGCGCCTACGATGTTTATTCGCTGGCGGGACAATTGGCGATCCGCGACGACGGCGAGGTGTACTCGTGTGATGTCACGCCTCACGGCAAGCCGCGCAAGATCTTCACCACGCGCACGCCGCTGCTCGGTGTGCTGTCGGCGATCACGCCGTTCAATCATCCGCTCAATATGATCAGCCACAAGATCGCGCCGGCGATCGCGACCAACAATCGGATCGTCGCCAAGCCGACCGAGTTGACGCCGCTGACCGCGCTGCTGCTCGCCGACATTCTGTACGAGGCGGGCCTGCCGCCCGAGATGCTATCGATCGTGACCGGCAATCCGCGCACCATGGGCGACTCCATGATCACCGATCCGCATGCGGACGTGGTCACCTTCACGGGCTCGGTGCGCGTTGGCAAATACATCGCCGAAAAAGCAGGCTACAAACGGATCGTGCTGGAACTCGGCGGCAATGATCCACTGATCATCTGCGATGATCTGTCAGCCGATGATCTCGACAAGGCGGCGGACCTCGCCGTCAAGGGCGCAACCGCCAACTCTGGCCAGCGCTGCACGGCTGTGAAACGCATCCTGTGCATGGAAAAAGTTGCTGACCGGTTCGTCGAATTGGTGCTCGCCAAGGCCAAGAAAATCAAGTGCGGCGATCCGCTGGATCCCGACACGGACGTTGGCACGGTGATCAACGAGACGGCCGCCAAAATGTTCGAGGCCCGTGTGCGAGACGCGGCCTCGAAAGGGGCAAAAGTACTGCATGGTCCTGAGCGGAAAGGCGCGCTGTTTCCGGTCACCGTCGTCGATCATATTCTGCACACCTGCGACCTCGTCCACGAAGAGACGTTCGGTCCAGTGGTGCCGATCATCCGTGTGCCAAACGACATCGAGGCGACCATGGCGGTGTCCAACTCGACCGCGTTCGGGCTGTCGGCTGGCGTGTGTACGAACCGCATCGATAGCGCGACCAAGTTCATCAACGGTCTGCACGTCGGCACCGTCAATATCTGGGAGGTGCCCGGCTACCGCATCGAGATGAGCCCGTTCGGGGGCATCAAGGATTCGGGTCTCGGCTACAAGGAAGGCGTGTGGGAGGCCATGAAGAGCTATACCAACGTCAAGACCTTCTCATTGCCTTGGCCGCAGCCGTGAGCTGATTGCGGAGGCGGTTGCGCATGAAGATCGAAGCTGGAGCAAAGACTGGACGGTCGCACATGGGCTGCCGGCGCGGCCCTCACGATGGCCGATTGTGCCGCTGCGCCGTCACTCTTTTATGGCGATTGGGTGCACCAGATCGGCCCCGATTTCCCGGGTAACAGAGCCTACCGGTCGCGTCTGTTATCGAGGCCGTCGCTTGCACGCGCGGTCGACGAGGCTCGTCCCTATCGCGGCTC
>JANOAW010000440.1:0-2089 GCA_031411355.1 Hyphomicrobiaceae bacterium
CTGCGCGATCGAGGCCGATCCGTCGGTTACCAAGGGCAGCGTCCGCTTGCACCTTCGCCTCGGCGATATCGATATCGACCCCGCCCAAGGTCTCCACTCGATCATCGCGGCATTGGCCGTTGAGGACAGTGCTGACCATGCTTGACGCGCTTGCTCGCCAATCGATCGACGATGTCCAGCTGTTCCCATCCTATGGCAGCGTCACCCGGGTCGCTTCGACCTATCTTGAGGCAGATGGCCCGCTCGCGACTATCGGCTCGCTATGTCGTATTGAGAGCGCCGGTGGCCGCGACTGCATCGCCGAAGTAAGCGCGGTGTCGACCGAACTGCTGGTGCTGGTTCCGCTCAATCAGACCTCGGCGGTTCGTCCTGGGAGCCGTGTCGTTGCGCTCCAAAACGATGCATCGCTTGCCGTCGGCGACGGTTTCATCTGGCGGGCCATCGACGGCCTTGGCCGCCCGATCGACGGCGGTGGTGCCGTCACAGGGAGGATCCCTTGGCTGGCCGAGCGTCCCGCCGTGGCAACTCTCGACCGCGTGTCTCCGACCGAAGCTTTGGTCACGGGCATAAGAGCCATCGACGGAATGTTAACGATCGGCGTAGGGCAACGCATCGGCATTTTTGCGGCTGCCGGCGTCGGCAAGACCCGGTTGATCGAACAACTCGCGCGCCAGACATCGTGCGATCATGTTGTCATCTGTCAGGTCGGGGAACGCGGTCGCGAGGTCGAGGCATTATGGTCGGCGAAATCCGAGGCTGCTGGCAGCGTGCCGCTGACATTAGTGGCGGCCACATCGGATGAATCGGCTCCTAAGCGGGTGCGCGCGGTCGAGCAGGCGCTGGCAATCGCCGAATATTGGCGGTCGCAGGGACGGCATGTTCTTCTGATCGTCGATTCGATCACCCGTCTGGCGATGGCGCTGCGCGAGATCGGCCTTGCGTCGGGCGAACCACCGACCGTTCGCGCCTACACACCTAATGTGCTGAAAGCACTACCCCGACTGGTCGAACGCTGCGGTCGAGACAGGTCCGGCGGTGCCATCACGGCCGTCTTCACGGTGCTCACCGAAACCGACGATAGCGACGATCCGATCGCCGAAGCGATGAAGTCGATGCTCGACGGGCATATTCTGCTCTCGCGCCAGCTCGCTCAACTCGGACATTTCCCGGCAATCGATGTGGCGAGGAGCGTCAGCCGTCTGGCAGCAACGTTGGCCGATAAAGACCATCACCGCGCTGCCAAAATGGTGGCGGCAACGCTTGGCCAGTATGAGGAATCGCGGATATTGATTGAGAGTGGTCTTTATTCGGCGGGCTCGGACCCTGCCATCGATGATGCGATCGCGCTTCGTGGCCCGATCATGGCCTTCCTGAGCCAGTCGTCCGACGAGCATAGCTCATGGTCGGACAGCGTGGCGCGGCTTACCAGCCTCGTAGCAGGACGGCACCGTGGCTGACCGGCTAAGTTTGAAATTGCAGCGTGAGCGCCTGCGCACCATCCAAAGCGTGCGGTTTGCCATGCAGCGCGCCGCGCACCATAGTCTGCTGCGCAGCCAAAGATCGGCGCATGACGCCGACGCCCTCGCTGCCAATGCGCGTACGGCCAGTCAACGCGCAGCCGAGACATGGCAGGACATGCTCGGCGCTCGACACCCGGACCCTCGTTTCGTGCAAGCCATGGCTGTCGAGGTCATCTCCAAGGACATCGAACAGCAATGTGCGGCAACTGAAGCGCAAGCGGCCCATGACCAACTCAAGCGAGATCAGGAGCTTTGGGCGCTGGCGCGGGCGGCCGAGACGGGCGCCGTTCGAGCGACTCAGAATGCGACGCGTCGCCTGTCGCATGCCCGCGAGGAACATGGCGCGGCGCTCAATGAAGATCTGGTGTTGCAGCGACGACGGTGGACTCAATGATCCCTACGAACCTCCCGCGCGATATCGATCGGGCGATCGTACCGGCGGCACCAGATCCCAATGCGATGGTCGCCTGGGCGGTAGAGACCCCGAAATCCTCATCGTTTTCGACAATGATCGAGCGCAGCATATCTCCAGACTTGCCCGCGCAGATGCTTCTAGTTGAACCGTTAGC
>JANOAW010000441.1:0-2136 GCA_031411355.1 Hyphomicrobiaceae bacterium
TGCGTGTCCACGGTGCGGCTGTCGATCGGGTTGTCGTAGCCCCACACATCCTGCAGCAGTCGCTCGCGCGACTGCACCCGCCCGCGGCGGCGCGCGAGCCGTTCGAGCAGTTAGAACTCGGTCGCGGTGACGCTCACTTCGGTGCCGCCGAACTTTACGACGTGGCGCGGCCCGTCGATTTCCAATTCGCCGAGGCGCAGCACGGCGATCGGCTCCTCGGCGGCCTTCGCCCGCGCAAGCAGTTTCTTGATGCGGAGCACGAGTTCGCGCGGGCTGAAGGGCTTGGTGACGTAGTCGTCAGCGCCGAGTTCGAGCCCAATCACCCGGTCCATCTCGGCCGCCTTGGCCGTGAGCATGAGAATTGGGATCGCGGCGGTGCCGGGATCGCGGCGAAGAATCTTGCAGACCTCAAGTCCGTCCACCTCGGGCAGCATCAGGTCGAGCACGATGAGGGCGGGCCGCTCGTCACGCGCCAGGGTGATGGCGCGCGCGCCGTCTTTGGCAAAAACCGGCAGATAGCCAGCTTCCTTGAGTTTGAACCCGAGGATCTCGAGTGCGTCGGGTTCGTCGTCAACGACCAGGATTTTCGGTTTCATTCGTTTTCTGACCGGCGTGGCGGATGTCCTTGGCCTCGTAAAGATACACGACTTCCTCGGCGATGTTGGTCGCGTGGTCGGCGATCCGCTCGATGGCCTTGGAGATGACCATGAGACGGAGGCAGCGCGTGATCGTGGTGGGGCGCTCAACCATGTAGCTGGAGAGTTCGCGGTGGAGCTGGCGGTTGAGATCGTCAACGTCCTGATCGCGGGGAACGACGGCGCGGGCGCGATCGGTCTCGCGGTTGACGAAGGCTGTGATCGCCTCGCGCAGCATTTCGAGGGACATCGTCGCCATGCGCGGAATATCGACGTAGGGTTTGAGCTGCGGCTCGGTGCTCAGGTCGAGTGCGCGACGCGCGATGGTCGTGGCCTCGTCGCCCACGCGCTCGAGGTTGTGGGAGATTTTCATCGCCACGGTGATGAGGCGGAGCTCGGTGGCGAGGGGGGCCTTGGCGAGGAGATGGATGGCGGTGTCGTCGATCTCGATTTCGTATTGGTCGAGGATGTTGTCATCCTCCTCGACTTTGCGCGCGAGGGCGTCGTCGCGCTCGACGAGCGCGCGGATGGCGCGGCTGACCGCGGACTCGGCGTGGCTGGCCATCGCGAGCAGGCTTTCCTTCAGCTTGGTGAGTTCTTCGTTGTAGTGGGTCATGGCAATCAACCGAAACGACCGGAGACGTAGGCCTCGGTCTGGGCGTTGGCGGGGTTGGTGAAGATGTTGCGGGTGTCGGCGTATTCGATGAGCTTGCCGAGGTAGAAAAAAGCGGTGCGGTCCGAACAGCGCGCTGCCTGCTGCATGTTGTGCGTGACGATGATGATGGTGTAGCGCGCACGCAGATCCTGAATCAGCTCCTCGACCTTGGCGGTGGCAACGGGGTCGAGCGCGGAACAGGGCTCATCCATCAAAATGATCTCGGGCTCGACCGCGATCGCGCGGGCGATGCAAAGGCGCTGTTGCTGGCCGCCCGAGAGGCCGAGCCCGCTGGTGTGAAGGCGGTCCTTCACCTCATCCCACAGCGCGGCGCCGCGAAGGGATTTTTCCACGACCTCATCGAGTTTCGCTTTGTCGGTGCGCCCCTGCAGGCGGAGGCCGTAGGTGATGTTCTCGTAGATCGATTTGGGAAAGGGGTTCGACTTCTGGAAGACCATGCCGACGCGCTTCCGCAGCTCGATCACGTCCACGTCATCCTGATAAATGTCCACGCCGTGAATCTTGATCGTGCCGCCGCCGACACGCGTGCCGTCGATCAGATCATTCATGCGGTTGAGGCAGCGGAGGAGGGTGGATTTGCCGCAGCCGGAGGGTCCGATAAAGGCGGTGACCTTCCGCTCCTCAATCGCGAGGGTAATATCGTGCAGCGCCTGCGTGGCGCCGTAGAAAAAGTCCACGTCGTCGATGTCCACGATGATGTTCTTGCGCTCCGCCGCCGCGGAACCTGGCGCAGCGGCGGATGGCGCGGACGCAGTCGAAAGGCGGGTGTTGGCTTTGGCCGCCGAAGCCGGGGCTGAGGTGGTCGCGGGAGGGCGGGTTTCCATG
>JANOAW010000442.1:0-5687 GCA_031411355.1 Hyphomicrobiaceae bacterium
CCTTGACGTCGCCGACCAGCGATGCGTCGGCCCTCAAACGTTCGACGATCTGGAAACTCGTCAGGCCTTCGGGGATCGTGATCTTGGTCAGGATCGAGCGGCCATCCGACAACGTTTCGATGATACTGCGCACAGACGCCGCACGCTTGAACTCGTATTCGCCGGCCTTGAGTTGCAGAGGTCGCGCGTTGTTCCAGGCGGCATGACGCGACAACAGATAATAGGTGATCAGGAAGGTGTGGCGATTCGAGATCACGCCATCGCGCTCGAGCCGTTCGGCGATCGACAGGGTGCCATCGTTGCGCGGAACCGCGATCAGCTTCGATTCTTCGAGCGGCCCTTCGCCGTCGATGCCGCTCATGACGTAGGCCAAGCCCGCACCCAGCATGACGCCGGCGACGACAAAAAATGTCAACAATGCATTGATGAATCGCAACACTGGTGACATCGCCCTCGGCTTGCGCCGAGCCCCCTGTTTCGTCGCGTCCGGCCGTCGCGTCGCCACACGCGGTGCAATGCCGATGCCGATCGGTCGAACCATGGCCGGCCCCGGCGCTGCCCCAAGCGTCGGCCCCGGATCGACGCCCGGCAGTTTCGGTCCCGGATCATCCGATATCGAACGACCATTTTGAAGACGGTTATTCATGGCCGTCCAGATTGAATCCTGTTTAGCGCTTAGTCGGCGACACCCACAAGTCGCAACTCCGACGCACCATAGACTACCGGAAAATGTGGCGAAAGACGGTACCCGACCGCCGCGACGGAAGTCGGAGACCACTCCGGGCATCACACCGGGCATCTGGCACTTGTCCGTTGGCCGTGCGACGATGGTCCTATCACACGCAATCGAACGGGCCGCACATGTCGAGTTTTAAAGGTAAGCGCGTCGTCGTCTGCGGCGGCAGCAAGGGCATAGGGCGGAGCATTGCTCTGGCGTTCGCGGCCAACGGTGCCGACGTTTCGATCTGCGCGCGTGGCACCGAGGCTCTGGCCGCGACCGCCGCCGAGATCGGCGCCAAAGGCGTCGTTGCACATAGCCTGTCATGTGACCTGGCCGACGGCAAAGCCGTGGCGCAGTATATCGAAACGGCCGCAAAATCGCTCGGCGGCATCGATGTTCTGATCAACAACGCCTCGGGGTTCGGCATGACGGACGACGAGGCGGGCTGGGCCGCAGGCATCAACGTCGACATCCTCGCGACGGTGCGCGCCTCACACGCAGCTTTGCCGTTTCTCGAAGCATCAGCACACGGCGCGATCGTCAACATCACCTCGATCTCGGCTTATGGCCCAAGCACGCGATCGGCCCCGTATGCCGCCGTCAAGGCCGCAATCGTCAATTACACGACATCGCAGGCATTGATGCTTGCGCCAAAGAATATTCGCGTCAACGCTATCGCACCCGGTTCGATCGAATTTCCAGGTGGGTCGTGGGAGCAGCGCAAAACTGCGGCGCCGCAGCTCTATAATGCGATTTTGAAGTCGATTCCATTCGGCCGCCTCGGACGTCCCGAGGAGATTGCAGATGTGGCCGTGTTTCTCGCCGGTGATGCCTCGCGCTGGATGACGGGCCAGACGTTGACGGTTGACGGCGGGCAGATGCTGTCGTGAGTTGCTGCTGCCATCGTCGTCGTGCGCTTGAAACCGCTTCAACGCCCGACCGCGCAATAAACCCGAGACGGCGATAGTCGCTCGGGGTACGACGAGATGCGGTCACCACGTCTTCCGGAAGCCTCAATGCCGTCCGTACCATTGTCGTCTCGTATATTGTCCATCGAAGACCTGTTTCTGGCCGGTGACTTTGCTCCCGCGCCGGTTCAGCGCGATTATCAATGGCTGACGGCGCATTGCCGCGACCTGCTGGCCGACATCGATCGGACTTTCACGAGCAGCGCGTCAGCGCCTCGCGACATCGATCGATCCGTCCACGCCGATGCCGACGACGAACGCATTGACACGGTCGTCATAGCCGAGGTCGAGGTTCCGGCCGTCGCACCGCTCGAACACTATATGCTCGGTGCCATGGTCGTCACATCTGCGGCCGATGGGCGCTTTTACGTCTACGACGGGTTGCAACGCTTGACCACGCTCACGGTCCTGATGGCGGTTCTTCGCGACCTCACGCAGTCCGTCTCGATGCGGGAGCGACTGGACCGCTTGATCCGCTCGCCGACGGGCGGATTCAGGGTCGAGTTGCCCGGCAAAGACACGACGCTCGCCAAGCAGATTCAGATGCGCGGAGAGGCCGTGCGCGTTCGTCGCGCGCCACCGACGAGCGATATGGGCAAGCGGGTTCGCATCGCCGCGCAGGTGTTCCGGGAAGGTGTCAAGCCGTGGCCGTCAGAGCGGCGCGATGCGTTTGCGGCGTTTCTGCTCGGGCACGTCCACGTCGACCTGCAGACTGCCACGGATGCGCGCCTCGCGCGCCAGATTTTCGTGACTACCAACATGCGTGGCGAGCCCCTCGATCGCGTCGATCTGTTGAAGGGCCAGCTGGTCGACATTGCAGCCAACGACGAGACGGCGCGCACCGTGGTCGCCAATTGGAATGCCGCACGTGCCATCGCGGGTGATCAGTTCGAGCGATTGTTGACGGCCGTCGATCTCATCGAGCGGCAAGCGCCGCAAAACGAAGATCACCTCAACGCACTTGCCGAACGCGTGGCCACCAAGCACGGTGCCGCGGGCGTCGATCGGTTCACGCAGCGTATCGGCGCGTTGGCGGCGGACATGGCAGCGCTCGACGCACTGTTGTCGACACCACCCACGGACGCGTTCACCGCCTCTATCTGGCGCCTGCAATTGATCCGTTGGGAGACATGGCGGCCGCTGGCCTTGCTCTGGTTTGCTGACTTCCGTCGTGCCACTGAAAACGTCAACGCGGTCTCGAAGCGCAAAGTCGAGGCGGCAATCAAGCGCTTCAGCGCCTTGCATCGCCGCTGCGTCGCCATGACGTTGGCCGGTTTCTCCTCGGGTGATCGCGAGCGCATCTTCGCCCGTGCCATCGCACAGGCGAGCCGAGGCGAAAATCCTCTATCATCGTCGGGCGCTTTGTCGTTTTCGGAGGTGCAGATCACCCGCATCGGCGAATGTCTGCGCACGCCATTGACCGACAAGGATGTTCGATTGACGGTCGTGCGTTGGCTCGAGAGCATGGCTTATACCGAGGCGGTTCCTCAGCGCATCCGCGAGGCGACCGTCGAGCATATCCTTCCGCGCCGCCCGGCGGCCGGCTCGGACTGGATCAGTGCCTTTCCCGACGCAGACGCGCGCTACATGGCCTGCAACGCCTTCGGCAATCTCGCAGCACTCGACAAGGCGCGCAACGAAGGTCTGCGTAACGCGGATTTTGTGGCGAAGCGCGCCGTTCTTCTTGCGGCGGCAGCCGATTATACGACGCTTGCCGACGTTCCCGCGATCACCGAGTGGACGGCGGCCGCCATCGAAGCCCGCACCGAACGATTGGCCTTGAAAGTCGAAGCAGCGCTCGAATTGCCACCCCCATTCACAGGCGGCCGGCGCGCCACGACATCGGCCGCCGCGCAGGTCGGCCAATCGAGCCCAGGTAGCTGACGCAGAGAAGGGGCGCTACTCAGTCGGAGCCCGTTTTGATCGCGAGCGCCGGCGAGGGGTGCGCGACATCCCAGGCGAGACCGAGCGCCATCAGGCAGCGGATCATCAACCACGTGAAGTCGAATTCCCAGGGACGGTGACCATGGCGAGCCGAGGTCGGGTCGGCATGGTGATTGTTGTGCCAGCCTTCGCCACCGGCCAAGATGCCGACCAGGACGTTGTTGCGGCTGTTATCGGCGGTGTCGTAGTTGCGATAGCCCCAGACGTGGGCAATCGAATTGACCGACCACGTGGTGTGCCAGACGAAGATGGTCCTGAGCGCACCGCCCCAGATCAGCAGGCTCCATCCGAATTGGACCGCGTCGGCCTGCGAGCCGCCCGTCGCCAACACGGACAGGGCGCCGATCGCGAAGAACATCAGCCACACCGAAAACGATACCATGATCCAATTCTTGCGGCGCTCCAGAAACGCATACAGCGGATCGCGCATGAGGTCGCGGGCGTAACGATCGAGCAATGGCTTGGATTTCATGTCGCCCGAGCGCTTCAACAGCCAACCGAAGTGCGCCCAGAAGAGCCCGTGGTTTGGTGTATGCGGATCAGGCTCCTCGTCGGAAAAGTGATGGTGGCGCCGGTGAATTGCGACCCAAAGTGCCGGCGAAAATTCGAGCGAGCAGGTGCCGAGGACTGCGAGCGTGCGCTCGAACCAGAGCGGACAAGAAAAACCGCGATGCGTCAGCAGACGATGGAAGCCGACATTCAATCCGAAAACACCGAAGACGATCGTGCCGAGCACGAACAGAACGACGCCGGTCCAGCTGAAAAAGTACGGCAAGAACGCCAGCACAGCGAGGCTGTGACAGAGCAGGAACCCCACGAGTGCGTCGGTCTTGAGTTTCATTCGGCCACGTCCTGACGTTGGCGACGCCCGTTGACACCCTGGCACGACCGCCGTCGCTCCCTGACACGAGCGCCGTCGAGATGCACTGCAAATCGGCGGGATTTGCGGCGACGGTCGCCGGGAGTTGTCGAAGCCGCCCCGGCCGGCGACGCGGCGTCGGCACGGTCTACCCCTGGCGCGATGAACCGAAACTGCTAAAAGGCCGCATCGATTGCGGCCCGCACCCGGCGCAGAGAGCGCGCAGGTACGACAGACAGGATTCCGCCATGAGCCTTACCGTCATTTCCAAAGACAGCTTCAAATGCAAGACGTCGATGACGGTCGGCGGTCAGACCTACGAGTATTTTTCCCTTGCCCTCGCCGAAAAGAATGGCCTGCCGGGCATATCGAAGTTGCCGTTTTCGCTCAAAATTCTGCTCGAGAACATGCTGCGCTTCGAGGATGGCATCGAGGTCAAAAAGGCCGATATCGAGGCGACCGTCGGTTGGCTCTCGACCAAGGGCAAGAAAGAGATCGAAATTGGCTTTCGGCCAGCGCGCGTGCTGATGCAGGATTTCACCGGCGTGCCTGCCGTGGTCGACCTGGCGGCCATGCGCGACGGCATGAACGCACTCGGGGGCGATCCCAAGAAGATCAACCCGCTCGTGCCCGTCGATCTGGTCATCGATCACTCGGTGATCGTCGACGAATTCGGCTCGCCAAAGTCGCTCGGCAACAACGTCGCACTTGAATACGAACGCAACGGCGAACGCTACAACTTCCTCAAGTGGGGCCAGGGTGCGTTCGCGAACTTCAAGGTCGTGCCGCCCGGCACCGGCATCTGCCACCAGGTCAATCTTGAGTATCTCGCCCAGACCGTGTGGGTCGGCGAACAGCCAAACGGCAAAATGCTCGCCTACCCCGACACCGTCGTCGGCACCGACAGCCACACAACCATGGTGAACGGCCTCGGCGTCCTGGGTTGGGGCGTCGGCGGCATCGAGGCTGAAGCCGCCATGCTCGGCCAGCCGCAGTCGATGCTGGTGCCCGAAGTGATCGGATTCAAGCTGACCGGCCGTCTCAAGGAAGGCGTCACCGCGACGGACCTCGTGCTGACCGTCACGCAGATGCTGCGAAAGAAGGGCGTGGTCAACAAGTTCGTCGAATTCTACGGCCCCGGCCTCGACGCCATGAGCCTCGCCGACCGCGCCACCATTGCCAACATGGGCCCGGA
>JANOAW010000443.1:0-1760 GCA_031411355.1 Hyphomicrobiaceae bacterium
GCTCGGGCACCGGGGCGAAGGAGAGCTGTGCCTGGTCGAAAATCACTTGGAAGGAAGTCGTGCTGGTCAGCCGGAGCGCAATGGAGCGGCCGATTGGGTCCACGGCCGGCTGATACGAGGCAGTCACAAAGTTGAAATTGCCGCTGCTGACGGTGGCGGACTGCGTGCTGAGCGGCGTGAAGACGCCTGAGTCAAAATAGCCAAGCGTAATGGCGCCCGTGCCTTGGGGGCTATTCACCGCGTCGGAACGATAGCCGATGTAGGCGGAGAACGTGTAGAGCTGGCCGGTCGCGAACGGGTCGCTGAAAACCTGCTGCAGGCCGCCGAATCCGTCGGCATATCCTACCTGCGCGCCGTCGATGGGTGCGGGTGTCGTGCCGGTGACGCCCGGGGCGAACGTGCCGGAGTTGATCGTCGGGTTGGTCCGCGTCCAGCCGGTCGCGCCGACCGTGTAATCGGGAAAGACCGAGGGCGACGGGGTCTCGAAGCTGGGATTCGAAATACTGATGATCGTCGTCTGCGCGGAGAGCGGCGAAAGGAGGCCCGCGGCCACGGCCAGCAGCGCGCCAGCCAGCGGCCGCACCTGGGCGGGGCGGGCGGCGCGGCGGCTCTCGGTCCGTGGCGACTGGAGTTTTTCGTTCATCAGGATTGGCCGGTCGCGCAAGCAACCGGCCACCGATTGAACGATATTTCCGAGGCTGGTTCCAACTGGGGCGCAACCAGCTCCGCCCTTGGCGCCTCAGACGCTCTCCAGCAATTTGTAGAGGCGCGCGACCATCGGCGTGGCGTCGTCGAGGAGGCCGGCGCTGATGAGGGCGTTGTCGAGGATCTGCTCGGCGACGAGCTTGGCCTTCTCGGGCGCGGTGGTGTGCGTCTCGAAGAGGCGTTTCATCAGGGCCGAGCGCGGGTTGATCTCGAGGTTCACGCGGAGCGGCGAGTCGGGGGCGTCCTTGTCCTTGCTCATGGCCTTCATCATGCGACGCATGTGGGGCGACATGAATTTGTCGGCGTTGAGCGCGAGGGCGGGGGAGTCCACGAGGCGGTCGCTGGCTTTCACGTCGGCGACGCGTTCGCCGAGGGCTTCCTTAAGAAACGCAGTGAGTTTCTTCGTGTCGTCCTCGCTCAGTGCGCCCTCGGGCTTGGGGAGGTCGGAGAGCTTTACGTCGGCGTGGTCGGCGGCGGTGAGCTTTTTGCCGTCGAACTCGCGGACGTTGCCCATCACGTATTCGTCCACGGCCTCGTAGCAGAAGAGCACTTCCATCGTGCGGGCCTTGAACGCCTCGAGATACGGGCCGCTCTCGATGGCGGCGCGGTTCGGGCCGACGAGGTAATAAATCTCCTTCTGCTCGCTGCCCATGCGGGTGACGTAGTCGGCGAGGCTCGTGGTCTTGCCCTTCTCGGTGAGGGAGGATTCGAAGCGAAGGAGCTTCACGAGCGCATCCTTGTGCGTGAAATCCATCGCGGCGCCTTCCTTTAGGAAAATGCCGAACTCGCCGTAAAACTCGTTGTAGGCGTCGAGGCGATTCTTCGCCTCGTCTTCGAGGAAGCGGAGGAATTTCTTCGTGATGACCTTGTTCAGTTTTTCGATGAGGGCCTTGTCCTGCATCGTCTCGCGCGAGATGTTGAGCGGGAGATCCTCGCTATCCACGACGCCTTTGAGGAAGCGCAGCCATTCGGGAAAAAGATTCTTCGCCTTCGGCTGAATGAGGATCTTTTTGCAGTAGAGACTCACCTCGCTTTCGTCGCGCGACATCGTGAAG
>JANOAW010000444.1:0-1723 GCA_031411355.1 Hyphomicrobiaceae bacterium
GAACTTCACGGCCGCGACCGCCGGCAACCACCGCAACACTTGGTTTCCGCAGCCCAACGACAACAATGGGTGCAAACCCGTACGACACGTTGGGCATGCAAGCATGGATCGGTCGACGCTTGGCACGGTGCGGGGAAGCCCAAAGGGCATCTGAAAAAGGCCGGTAGTTCTTGACCAAGCCCGGGGGCCGCGAGGCCCGCAGTCCGGGCGCTGAATCGAGAGGGCCGCCATGGACGCTTCAACCTACGCCGCTTTGCAAGGCGCCTTCGTGCGCATGGTGGTGCCGCTACGCCGCGAGTTCGGCATCGCGCTCGACGTGCAGCGCATGCGCAGCGACATCGACTACGCCCAATTCGCGGTGGCCCTGGCGCTGCGCAGCGACTCGCCGGCGCTGCACCATTGCGCCGAACTGGTGGACGGCCACATCCGCGCGGCGCGGGCGCGCGACGGCGCCGCGCCGCACTGAGCGGGCGTCAGGCCCGTGTCTTGATCGCCGAGCCGTCGACCGTCACCTTCTGACCCACCGTCGGCGCCGTCGATTGCGTCAGGCTGCGCAGCGACCCGTCTTCCATGCGCACCTTGACCGCGTACAGCGTCGTCGCGCGTTGGCGCTTCTCGACCTCGTGTCCGGCCAGGCCGCCGCCGATGGCGCCGAGCACGGTCATCGCCTTCTTGCCGTCGCCGCCACCGACCTGATGGCCGACGACACCGCCGAGCACGCCGCCGGCCACCGCGCCGATGCCGGTGCCTTCGCCCTTTTGCTGGAACGGCGTCACCGACTCGATGACGCCGCAGGTGGTGCAGGCCGCCGCTACGACCGCGGCAGCCGGTGCCGGCTTGGCGGCCGTGGTGGTGCTGCTGCTGTTGTGGCGCTGCGGCGCTTTGTCTGCGCGTGGCGCGGGCTTGGGTTCGGGCTTCTCGTCACCGTCGTTGAGGACAGGCTTGTTGGCGTCGACCGTGCCGGCAACCTTGTTCGTTGCCGATGACGGTGACGACAGCAGGGCCTGCGTCGCCACCGCGGCCGTGCGCGCCTCGGCGCCGGCGTCGCTTGCCGTCGGCGCGGGGCGCACGACGAGCGTCGTCGCAATCGCTGTCAGCGCGATCAGCGCCGTGGCGCCGCCGATCAGCGCGGCCGGCCGAGAGAACGACGACGAGCCGACGCGGATCGGCGATTCGCCGAAGGCTGAGCTGTTGGCGACTTGGGTGTTGATGTTGGACATGGTGATTCCTCCGAACAGATTCATGACGACCGCCATTCAACGTGCTGGCGCACGCCGCGATGGCATGCATTGGCATCTGGATGTCAACGCAGGCCACCAGACGTGACGCAACACCGTCCACGCTGCCGGTTCTCGCTCACCTTGTTGCAGTTGCGGCGCGCGGGCGTGTCGCTACCGGCACAGTCCGTGCGTGACATGCTGCCGCGGGCCCGCCGTGTGACAACATGGCCGGCGTGCTCCCCCCTTCCCCGATCCTGCCCCGCCGCGTCGAGGGCATCGAGTTGCGGCGGCTCGTGCCTGCCGATTTGCGCGCCTTCCAGTCGTACCGGCAGGACGCCGAGATCGGCCGCTTTCAGGGCTGGCAAGCCATGTCCGATGAGCAGGCCCTCGAATTCCTGACCGAGATGAACGAAGCGCCGCTGCTGCAGCGCGGTCGGTGGACGCAGGTCGCGATCGCGCAGACCGCGTCGGCCACGCTCGTCGGCGACATCGGCCTGTTCATC
>JANOAW010000445.1:0-1603 GCA_031411355.1 Hyphomicrobiaceae bacterium
TATCTGATCTGGGAGACGATCGCCGGGGTACTCAACTACCAGGTCGTCCAGCTCAACGGCCCGTTCGGCTAAGGCCGCGTGGAAGAGTTTTTCTCTACCGGTCGCGCCGTCGATGTCGTCCTGCTTGTCCTCGCCATCGAAGCCCTCTGGCTGAAAGCACGCGGCCAGCACTGGGCCGACATCGTCCCCGCCCTGCTCCCCGCCGTGCTGATGATGCTCGCCCTGCGCGCCGCATTGACCGGCATGGCGTGGCCATTCATTTCTTCGCCGCTGGCACTGGCTTTTCCGGTTCATCTATACGACCTTCGGCGACGAGGAATGGTGAACGCAGCGGATTGACGGCTGAAAGCGGAAGGGACGACGATGGCTGGGTTTGCACCGCAACGTGAAGGCATTTTCTATCTGACCGAAGGCGGTCAGGAGACCGAGATTCAGTATCGCCACGGGCATGACCTGCCCGAGTTCGCCATGTATCCGCTGCTCGATAACGCCGCCGCGATGGCCGATCTCAGGGCGATGTATGCCAAGATACTCGACGTCGCCGCAGACCATGGTTTCGTCGCGATGATCAGCGGCCTCGATTATCGCGGCAGCCCCGATTGGGCCAAAAAGCTCGGCTATTCGCGTGCTGGGCTTACGGATGCGCTCGAGCGGTCGATCGCCTTTTTGCGGGACGTCGCCCAGCCCTACCGCGGGCAAGTCCCGGATATCCTCATCGGCGGGCAGGTCGGGCCGAGAGGCGACGCTTATTCGCTCAACCGGACCATCACCGCCGACGAGGCCGGGGACTATCACAGTTTCCAATTGGAGGTGCTGAAGCGCGCCGAAGTCGATTTCGTCTGGGCTGCGACATTCAACAGCATCCCCGAAGCCATCGGCGTCGCGCGCGCCGCCGCACGGATAGGCGTGCCGCTCGGCATAGCATTCACGCTCGATAGCAGCCATCGTCTCAAATCTGGCCCGACGCTAAAAGAGGCGATCGAGCGCGTCGATGCAGAATCGGGCGACGCCAGACCGGATTTCTTCGGCATCAACTGCTCGCATCCGATCGAATTCGAACCGGCACTCGAGCCGGGCGACTGGGTCCAGCGCATCCGCTTCCTGCGACCGAATGCGAGCGCCAAGGACAAGATCGAGCTGTGCCAGCTCGGCCATATCGAAGACGGTGACCCCATCGATCTCGGCCAGCGCATCGGCCAACTGGCGCGGCGCTATCCGCACATAGATATCTTCGGCGGCTGCTGCGGAACATGGGCACCGCACCTCGACACAATCGCGCGCAATGTGTTGCAAACATCGTGAATCAGCAGCATCGCTTTTCAGGCCGTCGTCCCCGCCATGCCGGGAATGCCAAGTCTGCGCGCCGCGCTGACCGGCACGGCATGGCCCTTCATCTCGCTGCCGCTGGAGCGGGCGTTTCCGGTGCATCTCTATGAATTGCGACGGCGTGGCATGATCGGACAGAGCGCAGCAAAGGCCCGATAATGAAAAGTCTCTCTGCGTCGGAATGGCGCGTGTTCTTCCTCGCATGTATCGACTGCGTGAAGCCCGGCGACTTCAGCCGCTCGCCATCGCCAGAGGCCTCATGGTGTGCCTACACCAC
>JANOAW010000446.1:0-4464 GCA_031411355.1 Hyphomicrobiaceae bacterium
CGCGCCAAATCCCAGTCCACGCAACCGTAACCGGCCGTATCAGCCGTCCAGCATTTTACCGGCGATCTCGGCGACATCGCGGGACGCGCCACGGCTGCGCGCCACTTTTGCGACGGCGGCACGAGCAAGTTTGCGCCGGACGGGTTCGAGCGAACGCCAGGAGCGAAACACGCCGAGCAAGCGTGCGGCCGTCTGCGGATTGATGGCGTCCAAGTCCCTCACGCGTGCCGCGATAAATTCGTAACCGGCGCCATCGGGACGATTGAACTGTACGGGATTGAGCGTTGCGAACGTGATCAGCAAGGCGCGAACCTTGTTGGGGTTGGCGAGGGCGAATTGCGGGTGTCTGGTGAGCGCGTCGACAGTGTCGAGCGTGGCGTCCGCCGGGGCGATCGCCTGGACCTTGAACCACTGGTCGACGACGATGTGATCGTCTTTCCAGCGCTCGTAGAATTTTGCCAATGCCTTCTTGCGCACATTGCCGCTCGCCATTGCCAGCAGTGTCAGCGCCTCGATTTCGTCGGTGGCCGTCTTGGCTGCGTCGAAGTGCGCGGCGACGCGTGCCGTATCGGCCGTGGTCGCGCGCGCAAACAACAGCGCCAGCGCCCGGTTGCGCAGCGCCCGTCGGCCGACCTGGTTGGCATCTGGCGAAAAGCGTCCTTTCGGAGTCAATGTATCGTAAAGTGTTTCGAGGTCGTCTGCCAAAGCGAGCGCGATCTGCTTGTCGAGCCACGTCGTCGCTTGATGCACCAGCGCCGGATCGACGTCGGTGCGCACAAGTCCCCAGACCTCGGCGGCGGTCGGCATGGTCGACAATTGCGCGCGATAGGCGGCGTCGAGCTTCTTATCGGTGATCGAGGCCGAAAGGGCGGTCGTGAAGGCGGTTGGTCGCGCCGGTCGTTTGCCGGCCGTGAAGGCCGCCATCGCGCCAAGCAGGATGCGGGCGGCAGAATACAGTCCGGCCTGCCAGCGGTTGTAGGTGTCGCTGTCGTGCCCCATCAGATGAGCGAGATCGGTATCCGGCAGATCGATGACGAGACGCGCGGGGGCCGAAAATCCGCGCAAGATCGAGGGCACCGGCCGGTCTTTGACGCCGTTGAAGCGGAAAACGTGACGGGGGCGCGTCATCTCCAAGACGCCGTCCTCGCCAATCTCGTTCGACATCTCGGCAAGCGGCAGGTCGCGGCCTTTGGCGTTCAGCAGGCCAATGCGGACGGGTATATGCATGGGCTGCTTGATCGGCTGGCCGGGGGTCGGGGCGAGCCGCTGCTCGAGCACCAGTTCGGCAGTCCGGGTGTTTGGATCATGCGTGAACGTACAGGCGATCTCGGGCGTTCCGGCTTGATGATACCAGAGCATGAATTGTGACAGGTCGCGCTTGGACACGTCGGCGAAACAGGCGATGAATTGCTCGACCGTCGCGGCGGTGCCGTCATGACGTTCGACGTACAGGTCCATGCCGGATCGGAAGTGTTGCGGACCGAGCAACGTCGCGAGCATGCGCACGATTTCCGCGCCCTTGTCGTAGACGGTCGCCGTGTAGAAATTGTTGATCTCGATGTATTGCTCGGGGCGGACTGCGTGGGCCAGCGGGCCAGCGTCTTCCGGGAACTGACGATTGCGCAAAGCGACGACATCGTCGATGCGCTTGATCGCCCGCGAGCGCATGTCGCTGGTAAATTCCTGGTCGCGATAGACGGTCAGTCCTTCCTTCAGGCACAACTGGAACCAGTCTCGGCAGGTGATGCGGTTGCCCGTCCAGTTGTGGAAATATTCGTGCGCGACGACACGCTCGATATCGATGTAATTGCGATCGGTCGCGGTGTCCGGGCTCGCCAAAACCAAGCGGTCGTTGAAGATGTTCAGGCCCTTGTTCTCCATCGCCCCCATGTTGAAATCCGACACGGCGACGATGTTGAAGACATCGAGATCGTATTCGAGGCCGAAACGCTCCTCGTCCCAACGCATCGAGCGCTTGAGCGCTTCCATGGCCCAAGCACAGCGTTGTTCCTTGCCGGGCTCGACATAGATGCGCAGGTCGACTTGGCGGCCGCTGCGCGTCTCGAAATTGGACGCGAATGAGGTCAGATTGCCGGCAACCAGTGCGAACAGATAACTCGGCTTGGGATGGGGATCTTGCCACACGGCATAGTGCCGTTTGCCGCCGATCACCGTGCCACGCTCGGTCGGATTGCCGTTGGCAAGCAGGACCGACGCTGCTGCCATATCGACCTCGAGGCGCACAGTGTACGTTGCGAGCACGTCGGGTCGGTCGAGAAAATAGGTGATGCGCCGGAAGCCCTCGGCCTCACACTGGGTCGTGTAGACGCCGCGAGACAGGTAGAGCCCCGACAACTGCGTGTTGGCCGACGGATTACACGTCGAGACGATGTCGAGCTTGAACGGACGATCGGGCACACGTGCAATGGCGAGGCCCTGCGGCGTGACGCGATACTCCCGGGCCGCAAGTGGCTTGCCGTCGAGTGCGATCGAGACGAGCGTGATCGCCTCACCGTCGAGGACGAGTGGTTGGTTCGCCTTCGCGGCCTTCGGGTTTGGACGCACCGCCAGTTGAGACATGATCTTCGTCTCGGTCGGATGCAGGTCGACGTCGAGATGGACCGTGTCGATCAAGAACGGTGTCGGCGCATAGTCGGCGAGCCGTATCGTTGCGTGGGTCGTCATGCGTCTGTATCCCGAAATGGCGCGGCCCGGAAACGGCGCGATCGTCCGGCGTATCGATCGGCCGGCTTTAACCGATCGGTTGCATTGCAGGGTTATTCTACTGGTTTCATACCGAGGATAAAGCCATGTTCTGCGATCCCGACGTCACAGCGCTCCACGCCGTATTGTTTGCGGTCCTTGCGGGCGCATTCGGCTGGAAGGCCGCAACCGAACTGCAACTCTCCAACCCGACACGTGCCGTCGTCCTCGCCGTCGTGTTCGGCCTGCTCGGGCCGTGGGCCCTTGAAGCCGGGCTGGCCGAGAAAGGCACCACGACGGCATTCCAGTTCGGCGGCATCTACGCCACGATCGGCCTGTCCGTGGTCGGCTGCATCGCCAGTTGGATCCTGGAGCCGAAGCACGCCTGACTATTATTCCGCCGCGTCGGGCTTTCTCGTTACCGGCACTTTTTCGCCGGACTTCAACGCGTCCAGGCCCGGCATGGCGACGGTGTTGTAGCCGCAGTCGACGAAGTGCACTTCACCCGTCACGGCGCCAGACAAACCCGACAGCAGATAGAGAGCCGAGCCACCGACCTCGTCGAGGTGCGGGGTGCGCCGCAACGGTGCGTGCGCTTCCTGATAGTTGAAGATCACGCGGGCATCGGACACGCCCGCACCCGACAGCGTCCGCATGGGCCCAGCCGACAGCGCGTTGACGCGAATGCCCTTGGGGCCGAGATCAGCCGCCAGATAGCGGACGGAGGCTTCCAGCGCGGCTTTGGCGACGCCCATGACGTTATAGCTCGGCACCCACTTGGTCGCGCCGCCGAACGACAGCGTGATCATCGACCCGCCGTCTTTCATGAGGGCGGCTGCGCGCTGCGCCACTTCCGTGAACGAAAAGCACGAGATCAGCATCGTATTTGAGAAATTCTCACGAGTCGTGTCGACGTAGCGGCCCGACAGTTCCTTCGGATCGGAGTAGGCGAGCGCGTGCACGACGAAATCGAGCCCGCCCCATTGCCGCTGGATCTCGGCGAACACCGCATCCACGCTGGCGATATCCGTGACGTTACACGGGAGAATCATCTTCGCGCCGGTCGATTCGGCCAGCGGGCGCACACGACGCTCGAACGCTTCGCCCTGGTAGGTGTAGGCGAGTTCGGCTCCTTGACCTGCAAGAATGCGGGCGATGCCCCACGCGATCGAGCGATTGTTGGCGACGCCCATGACGAGGCCGCGCTTGCCTTTCATGATGGGACCGGGAACGGCGAAATCTTGCATGAGCGGCGATCTCTTCGTGGGCACGTGACGGAGCAGCGATAGGATCTTGGCCATGACACCTGAGTCGGCTGGGACGACGCGGAGCACGCGCCGAACCAGTGCCTCAGGCGACACGTCGGACGCGTTCGAACATCACGGTCGCATTTGTACCGGCAAAACCGAAGTTCTTCGGCATGATACGGTTAAGACGGACATAGTGCATGGTCCGATGCTCGTTTGCGGCCGGATATGGCCTGGACGTTAAGTCTCTTTAACCAATATGGACGGTGGTTCGTCCAGCAAATCCGCCCGCGGTTCGATTTGCCGCGGCGCCGGTCGAGCACCGAATTGAGCGCGCGCCTACGGCTCGGCGTCGCGAAACACCGAGGCCTGTGGTACGCAACCTTGATCGGATGGAGACCACATGGCGCAGTCACGCCCGAAGCTTGCAACTTACGCCGACATCGAGGCGCTGCCGGCGCACATGGTCGGCGAGATTGTGTTCGGCGTGCTGCATGCGCATCCACGGCCGGTG
>JANOAW010000447.1:0-2955 GCA_031411355.1 Hyphomicrobiaceae bacterium
CGAGCAAGCGAAGACGCCGTGCTCAACGCCAATTACATCCGCGCATCGCTGCGCGACGTCATGAGCCAGCCCTTTGGCGATCAGGCCTGCATGCACGAGGTTCTGTTCGACGACGCATGGCTGAAGGATACCGGCGTCACCACGCTCGATTTCGCCAAGGCGATGATCGACGAGGGATATCATCCGATGACGATGTATTTCCCGCTGGTCGTGCACGGCGCCATGCTGATCGAACCGACGGAGAGCGAGAGCAAGGACAGCCTCGATCGCTTCATCACCTCGTTGCGCGGCCTCGCACAGGCCGCAACGAGCGGCGATCTCGAGCGCTTCAAACAGGCGCCGCGATACGCCCCGCGCCGCCGGCTCGACGAGACCAGAGCCGCCCGCGAACCGCGACTGCGCTGGCGGCCTGCCATAGCGGCGGCGCTGGCTGCTGAATAAACCCCGGTCGTTTCAGCGAACAGGCAGGCCGGTTTCGATCAGGCGCGCCCAATACGTGACGCCGAAACCGATGGCCGAGTCGTCAAAGTCGAAGGCGGGATGGTGACACGCGGCCGTGTCGCCATTGCCGATCCAGATGACGTTGCCCGGCCGCTCGTTGAGCATGAAGGAAAAATCCTCGCCGCCCATGATCGGGGTCACGTTGGCCTCGACCTTTTCGGCGCCGACGATTTCGCGCGCGACGCCGACTGCAAAGTCGGTTTGCTTGGCGTGGTTGACCGTCACCGGGTAGCTGCGTTGGTAATCAATGGTAACCGACGCGCCGTACGCCTTGGCGATGCCCTCGGCGGTTTCGACCACGCGGGTCTGCAGGAGATCGCGGACCCCCGCTTCCAACGCACGCACGGTGCCGCTCATCTTGACGTGCTGCGGCACGATGTTGGTGGCGTGTCCGCCGTTGAACGAGCCGACGGTGACGACGCCGGATTTCAACGGGTCGACGTTGCGCGCGACAATCGTCTGGAAAGCCAGCAGAATGTTAGCGCCAACCACCAGGGGGTCGACGCCCTTGTGTGGCTCGGCGGCGTGGCACCCTTTGCCCTCGATGGTGATGTGGAAGAAATCGGCCGAGGCCAATATCGCCCCGGGGCGCGTCGCGAATTGGCCGACGGGAATGCCGGGCGCCGTGTGCATACCGTAGACCTCGTTGATATTCCAACGGCTCATCATGCCGTCGTCGACCATCGCTTTGCCACCCGCGCCGCCCTCCTCGGCGGGCTGGAAGATAACCACGGCGGTGCCGTCGAAATTGCGCGTTTCGGCGAGATACTTGGCGGCGCCGAGCAGCATGGCGGTGTGGCCGTCGTGACCGCAGGCGTGCATCTTGCCCTTGACCTTCGACGCATACGGCAAGCCCGTCAGCTCCTCCATGGGCAACGCGTCCATGTCGGCGCGCAGGCCGATGACGCGGCCGGACGTGTTGGTCTTGCCCCTGATGACGCCGACCACGCCCGTGCGGCCGATGCCGGGGACGATCTCGTCGCAGCCGAAGGCCGTCAATTTGTCGGCGACGATGCCGGCGGTGCGGTGGACGTCGTACATGAGTTCGGGATTCTCATGCAGATCGCGCCGCCAAGCGGTGATCTCGGGGGTCATGGCGGCGATGGAGTTGATGATGGGCATGGGGGCTCGCGTGATGTCGGTTGGCCGCATAGGAGCCGAAGAGGATCGCGGCGTCAAATGTGCGTGTGACGAGAGTGGCGCGCGCCCGCGCCGGGGCTGCCGCCCTCGCCCGCTTGGGGAGCACAGCTCCCCAAACCCCTCCGCTTTTTGAGTCAGGTGCGGGGTCAGTGGAGGTGCCGGTATTGTTCGGCGCAAGTGGGTCCAGGGCGCAGCTCTGGTCGGGGGAGCGCGAGGGGGCGGAACGCCCCTCGCAAGCCGCGTGCAGCCCGGCAAGGCGACCGACACCGAACACGAAAAAGAGCCGCCCGATAAAGGGCAGCTCTCCCGTTAGATCATCCAATCCCAAAGGGATCAGAACTTGATGCGTGCACCAGCTGCGACGATGTCGATGGACTTGAGACCTGACAGAGCTGCGAAACCACCGTCGTTGGTGACAGCGTAGTTGCGATAGCCGAGGTACAATTCCATCGCAGCTGCGTCGATGTTCTGGACAATGCCGAGACCATAAATGCGCATCTGCTCACCGGTGTTACCAGCGAAGGTTGGCGACGTGTTGGCGTTGAAAAGTCCCTTGTGGATGCCGTACTCGCCGTACACCGACGTTGAACCGATGCCGAACCAGTTCTGACGGATACCACCCTGGATGTGCCAGCGATACGCATCAGCTTTCAAGCCGTTGACTGGCGTCGTCGCGACGGTGTTGTCGACCGAGGTGCTCGTTACAGCGATGTATTCGCCTTGAGCAAACAGGCCCGTCGGGACGTGCAAGAGCGACAGAGCACCGCCCCATTCGGTCCAGATCGCGTTCGACAAGCTACCAGCATCATCTTCGTTGCGCTCCGAGCGAGCGTAACCAAGCGATGCGGCCAAGCGCACGCCAGAGAATTCACCTGCGTAACGCAGATCGGCGCCGTAGTTCATGCCGATCGGACCGTTAGCCGGGCCGGGAACGCCATTTTCAGCGGGGTTTTCAACTTTGGCGGCTTCACCAACCGAGGCGTTGAATGAGAAACCAGCAAACGTCGGGCTCGAGTACTTGATGCCTTCAGCGCGGAAAACCGGGTGCGCACAGCCCAACGACATGGTCGCGATGTCGAGACCTGTCAAGTTGCCAGCGCCATCACGGAAGCGCATCGACGTACCGATGCAGCCTTCGCCAGCCGTAGCAACAACGCCAACGCCGCCGAGGTCGAGCGTGCCGGTCGGACCAGAGGTCGTGATGCGACCCATGGTGATGCGGCCAAGCGAAGCGCTTTCGAGCCAGAAGTTCGCGTCACGCAGACGCATCAGGTGATCCGAGTTCGCCGTGTTGCGCGACTGACCGGCAGCACC
>JANOAW010000448.1:0-1543 GCA_031411355.1 Hyphomicrobiaceae bacterium
CGCGTGACATCGAGGCCAGCGCTGATCGTCCACTTGGTGCCGAGCGTCTGATCGAGGTTGATACGGGCGCCGGTGCGGCGAGCACCCGTGTTCATCATGATGCCGGATTCCTGGCGATCATTGATCGAGGCGAAGAAACGCGTGTTGTTCACGCCGCCAGAAGCGGAAAGCAGCGTTTCGAACGACGGATCCTTGCGACCGTAGAGCTGACCCTGCCAATCGTAGTACGGGCAGGTCGAGGTGCACGCGGCCTTGGCTGCCGCATCACCGATCGGGCCACCGACCCACGGTGCGACTTCGGCGTACGACGCGAAGTGGCGGGACTCGAGGTTCTTCGACTGTTCCTGCGTGCCGACGCGCTGCGTGACGTTCCACGTCGCGCGACCCTGCTTGCCACGCTTGGTCGTGATCACGACGACGCCGTTCGTGGCGCGCGAGCCGTAGATGGCCGACGCAGCCGCCGACTTGAGCACTTCGATGCTCTCGATGTCGTTCGGGTTCAGGTCAGCAAGACGATTGACGACTTGGTCCTGGCTGGAGCCGGTCGAACCCGACGCGCGTGTGACCGAGCTGGCGCCGGACGAAATCGACGCGTTCGAAATGATGATACCGTCCACGACGTAGAGCGGATCGCCCTGGCCGAGCACCGACGTGGCGCCACGGATCTGGATCTGCGCACCACCACCGGGAGCGCCGCTGTTTTCAAACATGCGGGCACCGGCAACCTTGCCGGCGAGATTGCTCTCGATCGAGCGGGCAGGGACGCGGTTCAGTTCAACGGCACTGACCGTGGAGACAGCCGTTGCTGCCGACTTACGATCCACCACGGTTGCGGCACCAGTGACGGTCACACCTTCAAGCTGCAGGACGTCGCGCTCGAGGGTGAAGTTGGCGCTGGTTTCGGTCGCGGCCAGGCGGATGGTCTGGCGCTTGAAGCCGAGCTGGCGAGCGAGGATGAGCGCCTCGCCGGCAGGAATGCGCAGACGGTACTCGCCGCGCTCGTTGGTCCGGGTGCCAACTTGTTGGCCGACGATGCTGATCGTCACGTCCTGGATTGGCTGGCCGGTACCGACCTGCGTCACTTTGCCCGTGACGTCACGGGACTGTGCTTCCGCGACGAGCGGCATCACAGCGACGATGGCGGCAGCGGCTACAAACTTGAAAAGCCTGCCCATAAAGGGTCTCCGAAGGAGGGGAGCGGAGGAAACTGAAAACGACTTTGAAACGTCGAATCGCTATTCGAACCGGGAACGCCTGAGCGGGACAAGGCGAATCCGTACAAATACCGGTCGATGATGGTGCAGCAAACTACGTCACGAACAGCGTCAGTCCAGTTCACGTCACCGTTACACTCGGGCTAACTGGCAGCCTGTTGGGACAGCCTGCGGCGCGACGGGACTGGCGCAATTTGCGCCCCCTGACTACCGCGCCCGGATCAGCGCTGTCAGTGCGGGAATCCCGAGCGCGCGCAGCTGATCGATCGCCACCTGCGCGATCCGGTTCGCCCCGGCCGGGGACAGATGGGTGTCATCCTGCCGGCTCT
>JANOAW010000449.1:0-9756 GCA_031411355.1 Hyphomicrobiaceae bacterium
AGGATCTGGATGCAGGGGAACGTGCGCAGATTGGCAAGCGACGTCTGGACGGCACGGCGCTCGAGCGCCGCGCATTGCTCGATGGCCGGCTTGGAGCCGAGTTTGGTGACGACATCGTCTCGGGCATCATCGAGCATCGACATCCAGTTGGTAATGAACTGGGCTTCGGTCTGACGCGCGGCGGCTTTTTCAAGGCACGCCCGCACACCGCCACACCCCGAATGGCCCATGACGATGATGTGCTTCACGCGCAAATTGAGAACTGCGAATTCCAAGGCTGCCGAAACACCGTGAAATTTGCCTGTGGTTTCGAACGGGGGCACCAGGTTCGCGACGTTGCGCATGACGAACAGCTCACCTGGCATAGCTGAGAAAATCGTCTCGGGGTCGACCCGGCTGTCGCAGCACGACACCACCATGATTTCGGGACTTTGCCCGTTCACGGCCAAGTCTTCGTAATGCGCCTGGTTGGGCGAAAAATGGCGGAAATGAAAACGCTTGAACCGATCTGCGAGCTTTTCCGGAAAATGGGTCATGGCGATCTCCGTTCAGTAGGCCGTGGTGACATCCCCTGCAGACAGACTCAACTTCGGGCAAGTCGAAAGTCTCGATGAAGGGATGCGTTAACTCTGCCAAGACGTGCAACTGGCCTGTATCGGGCCGATGTGTGACGTCGACGAACCCAATCCCTTTGGCTCCGATTCGATGATCTTCGATTATGTTGTGGTCGGTGGTGGCTCCGCCGGCGCCGTCGTGGCCGCGCGCCTCGCCGAAGACGGCACCTCGACGGTCTGCCTGCTCGAAGCCGGCGGACGCGGCGACAGCGCGTTGGTGCGCGTGCCGTTTCTTGGTGTGACGATGGTCACGAGCCATCTCAACAACTGGCAGTTCGCTTCGGTCCCGCAAACGGAACTCGACGGTCGAGTTTTGTATCAACCGCGGGGGAAATGCCTTGGCGGATCGAGCGCCATCAACGCTATGGTGTACGTTCGCGGATGTGCGTCGGATTTCGACGATTGGGCACGACAGGGCGCAACCGGATGGTCGGCAAACGAGGTTCTCCCATTTTTTATCCGCGCGGAGAAAAATCAACGCGGCGCGGGTCCGTTCCACGGTAGCGACGGTCCGCTGCAGGTTGCCGATCAGCGATTTCCGCATCCGGCGGCGCGGGCTTTTGTTGCCGCCTGCCAAGCGGAGGAAATTCCGGAAAACGTTGATTTCAATGGTGTCGGTCAGGAAGGCGCGGGACCGTTTCAAGTCACTCAGTTCTGGACCCGCGGGCAGCGCGGTCGGCGCTGTTCGACGCAGGCCGCATATCTTGCTCGCGTGCCACAAAACCTAACCATCCTGACAGGGGCCCATGCGACCCGGGTTGCGCTCGAGGGACGGCGGGCGGTCGGCATGCATTTTCGCAAACGCGGCCGGGATGACCTGGTCCTGGCTCGCCGGGACGTGATCTTGTGCGCCGGCAGCTTTGGGTCGCCGCAACTTCTGTTGTTGTCTGGAATAGGTCCCGCGGACGCGTTGGCGCGACATGGCGTCGACGTGGTGCACGATCTGGCCGGTGTCGGCAAAAATCTACAAGATCATCTGAACTTCACAGTGCAATGCCGCTCCAACGATCCGACGCTGCCCGGGCTCGGCGCGCGCGGGGCGGTGCACATCGCGACGTCCGCGGCGCGATGGATGTGGCACGGCGGCGGCTTGATCGCGTCGCCGTATGCCGAAGCTGGCGCGTTTCTTCGATCCGATCCGGCCGTGTCGCGGCCCGACCTGCAATTGCAGTTCGTGATCGCCATCGACGACGATCATGGGCGCAGGATGCATCGCGGATATGGCTTCTCGTGCCATGTCAGCGTGGCTCGTCCGCACTCTCGCGGAGAGGTCGGGCTCAATAGTCGAGATCCCATGGCGCCGCCGCGGATCGACCCGAAATATCTGTCGGACCCGCGAGACCTGACGTTGCTGCTCAAGGGCGTGAAACGCGTTCGACGCATCATCTCTGGCGACGCATTGGCGCCGTATCGTCAGGCGGAGATTTATCCGGTGAACGGCTATTCGGACGATGCCCTGATCGACATGATCCGCCGTCGCGCCGAGACGAGTTATCATCCGGTCGGCACGTGCCGGATCGGGGTCGATGCGGCGGCCGTGGTCGATCCGCAATTGCGTGTCCACGGGATCGACGGGCTTCGTGTCGCCGACGCCTCCGTCATGCCGACGATCATCTCGGGCAATACCAACGCCGCCGCGATCATGATCGGCGAGCGTTGCGCCGACTTCGTGCGCACGTCGGCAGGTGCGCCACGTGTGACGGTGCGTCCTGCCTGATCAGCCGTCGAGTTGCCAACGGCCGTTCGAGAGACGACAGGCGATGCCCTCGGTACGCTGGGTGTGACGGCCTGACATAAGCATCACGATCAGGTGCCGGCAGACGTTGCCGCCGCGGTCCTTGAAAGATTGAGTCGGTTGAAACACGCCCGAGAGGCGGCCGTGCAAGCGCTGCCAGACATATGTTCCGCCATCGCCAACCTGGCTGAGCGCGATGCTGATGGCATCGAGCGTCGCCACTTCGTCATTGTCGTCGAGGGTGGCACGGAGATCGGGCGGTACAAAGCCAGGCTGGGCAAGACCAGGCTGGGCGACGTCGGGCGACAGCCTGGTTACGGGCATGGGCTCGGCGGCACCGGCGATGGCTGGTGAAAAAATGACGATCGCGACCAGATACAGCGCGGCTGCACATGTCGCAAAGAATGCGAACGGCTCGACATCTCGACTCATGGAACACCACAACGCGACAGGGGGTACAAACGGGAGTACAACGGAGAGGTACAACGGAGGGACGCACGGAAACACAAAAGCGAACGCACGACGCTGGCCTGAAACTCGGTGCGGGATGGTACGGACCGGATTAAGACCGAAGTTTGCCGGAATATGGTTAAATCGCGATGAACATCCGTGTCGCCATCAAAACGACAGAGCGAACAGCGATCGGCATTCGTCACTCTGATCGGAGGCCATATATGTTTGTGCGTCGCAGCGTCTTAGTCTCTTTGTTCGCTGTTACGGTCAGTCCGTCGTCGGCGCGCGCCCGCACTGCAAATGCACAAAAGCTCGTGGCGGCAGCTGAAAATCAGATCGGCGTCACGCGGATTTACGACCCGGCTTATATACAAATCGGATTTCCGGGTGGTGATGTACCGATAGAACGCGGTGTCTGCACCGATGTGATCGTGCGGGCGTATCGAGCCGCGTTCGGCTTCGATCTGCAGGCTGCCGTCAACGCAGACATGAGAATGAATTTCGGGTCTTATCCAAAGCTCTGGGGCTTGGCAGGTCCGGACAAGAACATCGATCATCGCCGGGTGCCCAACCTGGAGGTTTTTTTCACTCGTCAGAAGGCCAGACTGCCTGTTCCGGAAACATCCGGCGATTGGCAGCCCGGTGACCTCGTCACGATGACCGTCGCTGGGGGCAGACCACATATCGGCTTGATTTCAAATTCTTTGGCTGCTGGCACCGGGCGCCGGACGGTGATCCACAATATCGGCCTCGGTACGCGCGCCGACGATATTCTCGACGTTGCGGCAATAACGGGTCGATTCCGATTACTCATCGACGGCTGACCCGACCGAAGAAATGATGTCTCATTGGGGTTTCCAAGCATCCACCCACGCGGCCGACTCGGCCGGTTGCAACTCGCGTAACCGGGCGCGGCTGATGTGATCTTGAAGGCGATAGATCATCATCAAAATCGCCAGCTGCTTTTCAATCGGCGCTTTGTCGTAGGCCGCGATCGCCACGGCGCAGGTTTCACGCAATCGCGATAACAGGCGGCTATCACCCGTGGCGGCGGCGTCAGAGGGGTCGGGGCTCTTCGCCGACATCGCCGAACTCCTATTCTGTTCCTCCTCTTTCATGACTCCTGAGCGTCGATGAGTTATTAAGACCCGAACCGGATTCGGGGCAATTCGCGGATAACATCTGTGCGCAATCGGAAACGACTCGGGTCACAAGGCTTAAACTTTCAGGACCAACTTGCCGTTGTTGCCGCCGGTGAAGAGCAAGTTTAAGCAGGCGGGATAGGCGTCGATGCCACCGGTGCGGACGTCTTCGCGAATTTTCAGTTTGCCGTCCTTGTGCCATTGACCGAGGTCTCGGATGGCGTCGGGGATACGGTCAGCCCAATCGAAAACAACCAAACCGCGCATCGTCAGGCGCTGGGTCAGCACTGCGCGAAGATTTTTCGGGCCCGGCGGCATGGACGTCGCGTTGTAGGCAGAGATCAAACCGCACACCGGGATTCGGCCAAAGGTATTCATCTGCATCAAGACGGCGTCGAGGATTTCCCCGCCGACATTTTCGAAGTAGACGTCGATGCCTTTTGGACAAGCCGCTTTCAAATCGGTGGCGATGGCGCCGGCCTTGTAGTCGATGCAGGCGTCGAAACCGAGTTCTTCGGTCACGTAGCGGCATTTGTCGGCGCCACCGGCAATGCCGACGACATGGCATCCCTTGATCTTGGCGATCTGGCCGACCACAGACCCGACGGCTCCGGATGCAGCCGACACGACAACCGTCTCGCCGGCTTTTGGCTTGCCGACGTCGAGGAGGCCAAAATAGGCGGTCCAACCGGGCATCCCGAGGCCACCGACCCAGCGCTCCAAAGGCGCTTGCGCGGGGTCGGCGCGGCCGACGCCTGTCCCGTCGGAAATGGCATATTGTTGTACGCCAAGGAGGCCTTGGACGGCGTCGCCGACCTTGAAATTAGGGTTGTTCGAGGCCTCGACGATACCGACGGAGAAACTGCGCATGGTGGCGCCGACGGCGACGGGCGGCACATAGCTTTTGCCGTCGTTGATCCAACCCCGCATGGCCGGGTCGAGCGAAATGTAGGCAATTTTGACGCGAAACTCATTTGGGCCGGGTTGCGGCATCGGTTCGTCGACGATCTGGAAGACGTCCGGCGTGACGAGGCCAGGGGCCGGACGTTTGGCGAGTTTGCAGACGCGATTGAACGACATGGTGGCCCCGGCGTTGCGATTGAAGCAGGCGGCAGCATGCCGTTTTCATCCGGCGCTGACAACCACGAGACAGCGGTTGACCAGCGAACTTCGTCCGCGTGAGGTTATTCGTTGTGCAACCATTTGGCGGTCACGGCGCCGATGATGGCACCGATCACCGGCGCGACCCAGAACATCCAGAGCGCCGACAATGCGGGTGCGCCGCCAAACACGGCTGTCGCCGTCGAGCGCGCCGGATTGAGCGACGTGTTGGTCACGGGAATGGAGATGAGATGGAACAGCGCCACCGCCAAACCAATGGCGATCGGGGCGAAACCCGCTGGCGCTCGTTTCGACGTCGCGCCCATGATGATGATCAGGAACAGCGCGGCCATAACGACCTCGATCAAGAGAATCGAGGTCATGCTGAACGACGCGCCCCCGAAGGCGTTGGGATTAGATGCCAGCGCGAGCGTGTTCCATTTCGTCACCGTGGCGCCGACAGGAGACCCGGAGAGAATCTGGTTGAGCAGGAAAGCCGCGGCAATGCCGCCCAAAACCTGAGCGATGATGTAGCCTATGGCGTCAGCCGCCGGAAAACGCCCGCCAGCCGTCAGCCCGACCGTCACACACGGATTGAAGTGTCCTCCCGAAATCGGCCCGACGGCATAAGCCATACAAAGGACCGACAAGCCGAAAGCCAACGACACGCCGACGATGCCGGCTGTGGGACCGGAGTACATCGCGGTTCCGACACCGCCGAATACCAACATGAACGTGCCGATGAATTCGGCCGCGAGTGCGCGCTGATTCATAACCAACTTCCCCCTTGATCGTCATGACCCGGACCCGACCGGGTTGTCTCGACAGGCCGCACCGCAGAACGCGACGGGTCACGAATCGAGCCGATGTCAAATTACAGATCGGCGCGAGAACGGTAAGTTGGTCGGTGTGCACTGCGGGAGGTCGTGCGAATCATTGGCGATCGCGTGTATGATCACACGACGACCGTGGCAGATCGATCGGGAGCGACCCAGTGCTCGGCAAGATTTTGGCAGTCTGTTCGATCGTGTTGTGCTGGGTCACGAGCGTCGACGCTCAAACGCAGTTGAAAGAGCGCGCTTATGAAAGCCTGCGACGCGAATTGACCGACAAACTCCAAGCCAGCGGCACCTTCTCGTCAATCACCGTTATCAATTCGTCGACGCTCAAAGCCACGACGCTGGGCGGCAGCGCGATCGTCGTTCCGCTCGACGCCGTGGCCGCGGATATTGCGCGGGCGCCGACCCGGCGTGCCGACATCGTGTCGGATTTCGTCAGCCGACTGGTCAGCACAGCCAAGCCGCGCGCCGTTGCAACCACACGATCCGAGTTCATTGCATCGTTACGGGTCGTCATACGTGCCGACGATTATCTCGCTCAACAGCCCGGTGGCCCACTGACGTCTCAGCCGATTGTGCGTCCGTTCGCCGGGCGCGCGCGCGCGTTCGTCGCGATCGATCGAGGTGAGAAGATCGAGATCGCCGCCACCGGTGCGGGACGCGATCATGGCTTTTCCGACGACGAGCTGTTCGAGCTCGGACGGGAGCAATTGAAGCGCTATCTGGCGCATGTCGAAACGGAAGATGCCGGAGGTATACGTGCGATGACGCTCTCGGATGACGCGTATGCGCCCAGTCTCCTCCTGCTTGATGAGCCGTGGGCGAAGGTCGCTGCAGATTTCGGACCGGATTTCGTCGTGGCGATCCCGGATAGAGATACTCTCCTCGTGGCCTCGTCTCGGCATGCGTTGCACCTGCGCAAGGCAGTCGACTTGGTGGCGCAATCACGTAAAACCGCACCTTTGATCGGCGAGATCCTGCAACGGCGCGGTCGTGGCTGGTCGCCATACGCTGGACCATGAGCGCGACCGAGCGGCGTACCGGTTCGCCGTGGCTGGTGCGCTGACCTCCGTTTCGTGCTATCCGCTGCGCCCGTCTCTCGTTCACACGCGATCCATGGTCTATATTCGCTCCATCGCTTTCGCCGCATCGTTCTATGTCATCACGACGGTCATGCTCATCGGGCTGATGTGGCTGCTGCTGGCACCTCGAAAGATCGCCATCGCCGCTCTCAAGCTGCATGGGCGATGTTGCATCTGGCTGCTCGATCGTATCTGCGGCACCACGTTCGAAGTGCGCGGCTGGGAGCATCTGCCGCAGGGTGCGTGCATGGTGATCGCAAAGCATCAATCGACGTGGGACACATTCGCCCTGTTGACGCTCTTGGATGACCCCGCCGTGGTGCTGAAGGATGAATTAAAGTGGATTCCCGTCTATGGCTGGTTCTGCTTGAAGTTCGAACATATTCTCGTCAAGCGCGAGCGCGCTGCGGTGGCTCTTCGGCATTTGATCGAGGACGCAAAGCGCCGTATCGCGGATGGCCGGCAGATATTGATTTTTCCCGAGGGCACACGGCAGGCTCCGGGCGCCGATCCGGATTACAAACCCGGCTATGTCGCACTGTATGAAAAGCTCGACGTGCCGTGCGTGCCACTTGCGCTCAATTCAGGACTATTCTGGCCCAGGCGCTCGCTGTTGCGCTATCCGGGCAAGATCATCGTCGAGTTCTTGCCACCGGTCGCTGAGGGATTGTCTCGCGCAGGCGTACGAGCCGACATCGAGGCGCGGATCGAGGCAGCGTCAGATCGGCTTTTGGCGGAGGGGGTGCGTACGTCACCGCATCTGCCACTCGGACGTGACGCAGCGCGGCGCCTTTCCGAGATCAAAATCTAAACAATAAGAGAACATAAGTTGACTTTGGATGGGCGGGGTGTTATCGGTCGGGGCATTCGAAACGGTCGAGCGTGAGCGTCGTCAATCGCGTGACAGTAATCCCTCACATTCCTGAAACGGCTGAAGATCTGGGGTTTCCCACCGGTTGGCCGGATGTGTCCATCGATATCTGGCGCACGAAATACCAGCTTTCGGGGCCTGACGGTCGACCACTCGACAGGCGCTGGCAGGATACCGTCAGTCGCGTCGCGCGAACCGGCGCCTCTGTCGAGGCGGAACGCGATCGCGCGGCGTGGACCGAGACGTTCAGAGACGCAATCGAGGACTTCGAGTTCTTGCCGGCCGGACGCATTCTCGCGGGTGCCGGTTCTAATCGTCGCGTGACCTTATTCAATTGTTTCGTGATGGGTCGCATCGACGATGATTTGTCGGCGATTTTCGACAACTTGAAGGAGGCGGCTGCGACGATGCAGCAAGGTGGCGGTATCGGCCACGACTTTTCCTCGCTCCGACCCAAAGGCGCCGTGGTTTCGAGTATCGGCGCGGATGCGTCGGGGCCGGTCTCGTTCATGGACGTCTGGGATGCCATGTGTCGGACGATCCAATCCGCGGGGCAGCGCCGTGGTGCCATGATGGCGACCTTGCGGTGTGATCATCCCGATATCGAAAGCTTCATCGATGCCAAGCGCGCGCATGATCGACTGAGGAATTTCAATCTATCGGTTCTCGTGACTGACGCTTTCATCGAAGCGGTGCGTGCCGGCGCAGCCTGGGATCTGGTTTTCGACGGCAAAGTCTATCGCACCGTCGAAGCGCGCGCGCTGTGGCGGCGGATCATGCGCGCCACTTACGATGCGGCGGAACCCGGGGTGGTCTTCATCGACCGCGTGAATGCGCGAAACGGACTGAATTATTGCGAAACCATTCACGCGACCAATCCGTGCGGTGAGCAGCCGTTGCCGAGTTATGGTGCCTGCCTGCTCGGCTCCATCAATCTCGCGCGGCTGGTCAAGGATCCGTTCGGCCCATCGGCACGGTTGGACATGGCGCGACTCGAACACCTGACCGCGACGGCCGTTCGATTTCTCGACAACATCATCGATGTGTCTGGCTATCCGCTCGCGGCTCAGCGCGCCGAGGCTATGGCAAAACGGCGCATTGGCCTCGGTGTGACCGGACTTGCCGATGCGCTCGTCATGCTCGGTGTCCACTACGGCTCTAAAGACGCGACCGGGTTGGCCGAGACGTGGCTCAAAGCGTTGAAGATCGCCGCTTATCGGGCTAGCGCTGCGATCGCTCGTGACAAGGGGCCGTATCCATTGTTCGACCGCATCCCGGTGCTGGAGCGCGTGCGACAGCTCGGTTTGCCGGCCGAGATCGAACAGACGATCGAAACAGATGGGTTGCGTAACGGACTGCTGACGTCCATCGCCCCGACCGGTACTTTGTCTCTCCTCGCTGGCAACGTTTCGAGCGGGATCGAGCCAGTGTTCGATGTCGCCTTTGATCGTCGTGTGCGCATGGTTGATGGGAGTAGCCGCACAGTTCGTGTCGAAGATTATGCCGTGGCTCAATTCAAACGCCTTCGAGGTTCCGGCCATGCCATGCCCGCAACCGTTGCGGTCGCAGCTGATTTGACCCCGCGCCAGCACCTCGAAATGCAAGCCGCAGCGCAGCGGCAGATCGACAGTGCCATCTCAAAAACCATCAACTGCCCGGCCGATATCGCATTCGAAGACTTCGAATCGATTTACCTCGACGCCTATGCGCTCGGGTTGAAGGGGGTGACGACGTATCGGCCAAACGCCATCACGGGCTCCGTTTTGTCGTCCGGCGCGGCCGGTGGCCCGTCTCAATCAGTTCAAGATCGGTTGGCATCAACGACGATCGTCGCACACCCCGCCAAGACCTCCGATGTCGCGGACATCGTTACAGCACCACTCGCGCGCGCACCGGTTCTGGCGGGCTTTACTTATAAA
>JANOAW010000450.1:0-3304 GCA_031411355.1 Hyphomicrobiaceae bacterium
CGAAAAAGCTGGCTTGCAGCCCTCGCTCGACGCTTTGGGTTTCAACATCGTCGGTTTCGGTTGCACGACCTGCATCGGCAATTCCGGGCCTTTGGATCCCGCCATTTCCAAAACCATCAGCGACAATGGCATCATCGCCGCAGCCGTGCTGTCGGGCAACCGCAATTTCGAAGGTCGCGTGTCGCCGGACGCACAAGCCAATTATCTGGCCTCGCCCCCGCTGGTCGTTGCGTTCGCGCTCGCCGGCTCCGTGCATCGCGACCTCTCCAAGGATGCGCTCGGCATCGGCTCGGATGGTCGACCGGTGTATCTCGCCGACATCTGGCCCTCCAACAAAGAGGTCCAGGACTTCATCATCGCCAACGTGACGCGTGAATTGTTCCAGTCGCGCTATGCCGACGTGTTCAAGGGCGACACCAATTGGCAGGCCGTGAAGCCGTCCGGCGGCCTCACCTACAATTGGAACGCCGGCTCCACCTACGTGCAGAACCCGCCCTATTTCGAGGGCATCACCAAGACACCCGTGCCGATCACCGACATCACCGGCGCGCGCATTCTGGCGCTGCTCGGTGACAAGATCACCACCGACCACATTTCGCCCGCCGGCAACATCAAGAAGGACAGCCCCGCCGGCTCGTACCTGCTCGAACGTCAAGTGCGTCCCGCCGACTTCAATCAATACGGCACGCGCCGCGGCAACCACGACGTCATGATGCGCGGCACGTTCGCCAACATCCGCATCAAGAACTTCATGAACACCGACCTGGCAGGCGCCGTGAGAGAAGGGGGCAACACGATGCATTTCCCTTCGCGACAGGTCATGCCGATCTTCGACGCTGCCATGAAATACAAGGCGGAGGGCGTGCCGCTGGTCATCTTCGCCGGCGTCGAATACGGCAACGGTTCGTCGCGTGACTGGGCGGCCAAGGGCACCAACCTGTTGGGCGTCAAGGCCGTCATCGCGCAGAACTTCGAGCGCATCCACCGCTCGAATCTGGTCGGCATGGGTGTGCTGCCGATGGTGTTCGAGGACGGCCTCAGCTGGCAGACCTGCGGGCTCAAAGGCGACGAGGTCGTCACCATCCCCGGCATCACGCACGTACGCCCGCGCATGAAGGTGAACATCCAGGTCACTGGCGCCGACGGCATCACGCGCGAAATCCCCTGCATCGTGCGCATCGATACCGAGAACGAAATCCAATACTATCGCAACGGCGGCATTCTGCAGTACGTGCTGCGCAATCTGGCGGCGGGTGGGGCTGTGTGAGGACTCCCTGATCACCTTATTGTCGGGAGTGACCCAGAAGGACTAGGCGGCGCCGCAACGGCAAGCGTCGCATTTTTCCTCGGTGTCCCGGAATTCAACCCATTGATAGGTCGTGATCCCGGAATGCGTTGAGCGCCTTGACGCCGAAAGCATTCCGGGACGCCGACATGTGGGTGGGCGTGGGCGGTGACGATTGCAAGTGATCGGCCGACGGTTGGTGATCGCTCAATCAGACAACTTGATTTCGCCACGGGGCGCTTCACGTACCGCCAGCGATGCGCTGCGTGAGCAGGCGAGCCGTTCGAAGCAGCCGGCCATCGTCGCCGTGGGCGCCGACAAGTTGAACGCCGAGCGGCAGGCCGTCACATTCCAGCAATGGCACCGTGACCGACGGTAGGCCGAGGAAGGTCCATAACGCACTGAAAACGGGATCGCCGGTGCTCGTGAGCCCTCGTGGTGCGGGCCCCGGGGCCGCCGGTGTGAGGATCGTGCCATGGTCCGCGAACACAGCGTCCAATACGCCGCGCAGGCTATCGGCCGAATGCAGTGCATGCGTGTAGGCGTCGACGGTGATGCTGCGGCCGGCCTCGATATCGGTTGCGAGGCGCTCGGATATCTGATCGGGATAGCGCTCGAGCAATGGGCCGAAATGGTGTGTGCGCTCGAAACTCAGTACGGTCCGCGCAGCAGCGAGGCCGGCTTCGACGACAAGATCGATGTCTGCAATCACGACGTCGGCGCCAAGCGTCTCGGCGAGTTCGTCATAGGCCTGGTGCAAGACCGGGTCAGCCGTGGACCAAACCGGGCCCTTCACAAACGCAAAGCGCGGCTGCAACGGCCAGTCCATAATGGTCTGTGGGGTGAGCGGAGCACGCACCTGTCCATCACTAGCAACATCGCCTGAATCGTAGGCCTGCACGACGTCGCAGATCAACGCCAAGTCCTCGACCGATCGCGCGAGCACGCCGACAGTATCGAGCGAGTGCGCATACGTGAGGATGCCCGTGCGCGGAATGCGCCCGAAGGTCGGCTTGAAGCCGTAGACCCCACAGAATGATGCTGGCCTGATCACGGAGCCGGCTGTTTGCGTGCCGAGCGCGGCCGGAACCATGAAGTCCGCGACGGCTGCGGCCGAGCCTGCGGACGAACCTCCCGGCGTGTGTTCGAGATTACCGGGGTTGCGCGTGATACTGGGTGTTCGGGTGGCAAATTCGGTGGTGACGGTCTTGCCCAGGATGACCGCGCCAGCGGCGCGAAGCGCTGCAACACAGGCAGCATCTCGATCGGGCCGCCGGCCTTTGAATGCAGCCGAGCCTCTTTCCGTTGGCTGATCGGCGGTATCGATGATGTCTTTGATGCCGATGGGCACGCCGTGAAGGCGTCCCAGTCCGCGACCGGAGCGCCGCCAGTGGTCTGCGGCCCGCGCCTGGGCGAGAGCCAGATCGGCATCAACGTGCGCCCAGGCTTTGACCTCACCGTCGCGCGCGGCGATGCGCGACAGGCACGCGGCCACCAGATCTTCGGACGAGATGTCACCGGACGCGATTAACATTGCAGCGGCCTGCGCCGTCAGCCGCTGCAAAGCTTCCGTGTCCATCACTGCGTCCTCAGCCCTTGCCGTACAAGAAGGTTGGCAACCACAAGGTCAGTCCAGGCCAGATGTACATGAACACCATGCACAGGATGACGATGAGCATGTAGGGCATCATGCCTGCGAAGATCTGATTGATCGTCACGTGCTTTGGCGCGACCCCCTTCAGATAGAACGCACTCATGGCAACCGGTGGCGACAAGAAAGCCGCTTGAAGGTTCACAAACACCAGCGTGCCCCACAGGATCGGATCGATGCCGAAATGCTTCAGGAGCGGCAGGAAGATGGGCACGAAAATGACGATGATCTCGGTCCATTCCAGTGGCCAGCCGAGCACGAAAATGATCGCCTGGGACAGGATCATGAACTGGATTGGCGTCATGTTGAGCGAGAGCACCCACTGCTCGACCAGCGCCTGCCCGCCGAGAATGGCGAAAACGCCGGAG
>JANOAW010000451.1:0-7079 GCA_031411355.1 Hyphomicrobiaceae bacterium
TCCAGGAGATCAACCTCGGCATGACCGCCGATGTCGGCACGTTTCCGCGCCTATGCAAGCTCATCCCCGAAGGCCACGTGCGTGAACTCGCCTACACCGGCCGGCGTCTGTCGGCGCAGAAAGCGCTCGCCATCGGCCTCGTCAACGAGGTCTATGCCGACCATGCCACCATGATGGCCGCTGTGATGCAGACCGCGCGCGAAATCGCCTCCAAATCGCCGCTCGCCGTTACCGGCTCGAAGATGATGATCAACTACGCGCGCGACCACAGCATCGACGACGGTTTGAAACAGATCGCGCTCTGGCAGGCCGGCATGCATTCGCGCGCGCTGATGGCCGAGGCGATCGCGGCTCAGAAAGAAAAGCGTCCCGCCCGCTTCCCCGATTTGGCTCAGCTGCGCAAAGGTTTGTGACCATGGCGGCAGCGCCCATCGACACGGTCGTGTTCGACATCGGCCATGTCCTGCTCGAATGGGACCCGCGCCACCTCTACCGCACGGTGTTCGCCGACGCCTCGGAGATGGAATGGTTTCTCACCGAGGTTTGTCCGTACACCTGGAATCTCGAACAGGACCGTGGCCGACCGTGGCCCGAAGCGGAGGCCGAGGCGATCGCACGCCATCCCTCCTACGCCGCGGCCATCCGCGCCTACCGTGCCCGCTGGATCGAAATGGTTCCGCGCGACATAGCTGGCACAGTTGCAATTCTGCGCAGCCTTCAGCAGCGCGCGGTGCCGCTCTATGCCATCACCAATTTTGCAGCCGATACATTCACCGAGGCCCAACGCCGGTTTCCTTATCTCGCCGAGTTTCGCGGTGCCGTCGTCTCGGGCCGGGTCGGGCTCTTGAAACCCGATCCCGCCATTTACAAGCTTCTCGCCAAGACCTTCGATCTCGACCTTGAGCGCTGCGCCTTCATCGACGACAACATGGCGAATTGCGCGGCGGCGCGCGGGCTCGGCATGGCCGCGATCCATTTCACCGGCCCGGACCCGACCCGCACATCGTTGCGCGACCTGGGGTTCGATGTCTGAACCCGAAATCGATAAAGTTTTATCGAACACTTTATCCAGGATCACACCACCGCCGATTTATAACTGCGGCTCGATCACGCCAAAGTCAGCGGAACAGCGTCATGTCTCAAATGATCTTTTGGATGCTCGGCATCGCCTTCAGCGCGGGTGCCATGATGATCACGGTTGCCCTCGACGCACACCTCGCCGAGTTCGCTCTCGCAGCCGTCATCTCGACCTTCATCGCCATTTCAGCCGTGCGTGATTTCCATGCCGCGGAAGACGAGGCCCCGTCGCGGCGCGCAGCCGTCCTCATCCGCCATATGGGCATGCTATGGGCTTGGGCCGCGATGTCGATGACCCTGATCTACGCGGTCCTGATCGATTGGAAAGCGTGGCAGGGCGTGTTTTTCGTGGTCGTGCTCGGCGCCGGCCTGTGTCTCTTCATAGCGAACGTGCTCGACCGCGACGCCGCCGAAGACGCTCAGGATCCACGTCTCCTCGGCATCGTCGACAAGATCGCAAAAGTGCAGTTCGGCGCAACCTGTGTCGCCCTCGGCGGCCTGATCGCCTACGGCAAGCTGTCGGCTGATGCTTTCGGTGGCGATGCCAAATGGGCCGCCGTCAACATTCTCCTGTGCATGGGCTTGGCACTGACAGGCTTGTCGGGCTTCACCATGGTGCAGACCTTCGCCCCGGTCGATGCAGCTGAACCGTCCACGCCGGATGTCGCTGTCGTAGCGCCGATGCCGAGCCGGGCCGCGCCTGCCACGCGCCCCGTTGCCCGCCCAACCAAGCCGGCAGCAGCCGTATCGACACCAGCTCGCGGTCCGTCCGATCGAGTGCGTCGCGCGGCACGCAGCGCTTGATCTCGCCTCTGAGGCTGGACGGCAAATTGAGCCGCCTGCTAGGGGACCCGGGTCAACCGTTTCGGACCCGCTCATGCTCACCCCACCTGTGCTTGCCCCACCTGTGCTGGACCGTTCAGTTTTCGTAAAACCGATTGCCCACCGTGGACTGCACGACATCGCGGTGGGTCGGATCGAGAATACCGCACCGGCGTTCGAACTCGGCTTGGCGCGTGGCTACGGCGTCGAATGTGACTTGCAGCCGGCGGAAGATGGCACGCCGATGGTGTTCCACGACGACACCGTCGATCGGCTGATGGGTGGGTCGGGACGCCTCGCCCGGATGAGCGTCGCAGCCTTGCAGGCGATGACCTACAAAAATCGCGACGAACGGATGGTCACGTTCGCGGCGTTTCTCGAGCTTGCCGCCGGCCGTGGACCGCTGCTCGTCGAGATCAAAAGCGATTGGAAACAGCCGGCGCACGGATTTCTCGAGGCCATCGCCCGCCTGGCCGAGAGCTACAAGGGACCGCTCGCAGTGATGTCGTTCGATCCCAACGTGATGGCGATCATGGCCGCTCTGGCGCCGTCGGTGCCACGCGGTATCGTCGCTGGGCGCTACGACGGCGATGGCTGGTGGCTCGATACGATCGGGGCTGCACGAGGGGCGGCCCTGACGGACCTGCTCGAATCCGCCCATTCACGGCCGTCATTCTTCGCCTACCACGTGAAGGCGTTGCCGACACCGGTGACTCGATATCTGCGTGAGGTGCAGGGCCTGCCGCTGTTCACGTGGACCGTTCGCTCAGCCGCCGAGCGCAAGGTAGCAGCCACGTGGGCGGATGCGCCGATATTCGAGGGTTTCGAGGCGTGAGTGCCGCGAAGGCACCTTGACGGCGTCACCAGTGTCGAGGAAGCAGCAGCAATGGCCGACGATAGTGAAAAACCTGGTGCTGGCCCGTCTGGTGCTGGCCCGTCTCGAGGACGCTGTCCGATCTGTCGTGCGCCGACCGTACAGGCGTCGCGGCCGTTCTGCTCACGCGCATGTGCTGACGTGGACTTGTCGCGCTGGCTGCGTGGGGCGTACGTCATTCAAGGGGCGAGTGCCGACGACGACGAAGACGGCGACGGTGCCGACGCGCCGCCGGACGTCGAACCGGATCCGGAACCGCGTCCCGGCAGAGCGCGCAAGACGCCGCGGAGACACTGAATGTTTTACGACACGCTCGAAAATAAGCACGGCTTGAAACACGATCCGTTCAAGGCGTTGGCCGTGCCGCGGCCGATCGGCTGGATCTCGACCAAAAGCCGCGACGGGGTGGTCAACTTGGCTCCGTACTCGTTCTTCAACGCCGTCGGTGATCGCCCGCACTACGTCGTGTTCGGCTCGGCCGGTATGAAAGATACGTTGCGCAATGTCGCCGACAGTGGCGAGTTCACGTGCAATCTCGCCACCTACGACCTGCGCCACCACATGAACATGACCAGCGCGGCCGTGCCGTACGGAGTCGACGAGTTCGCCATCGGCGATTTGACGGCGGCTCCCGGCCAGATGGTTTCTGTCCCGCGCGTCAAGGAAGCGGCGGCTGCTTTCGAATGCCGCCATCACCAGACCATCGACCTGCCGGGTGCCGGTAAATATCAGAGCTCCTACAAGCTGGTGATCGGTCTCGTCGTCGGCATCTACATCGACGACCGCTTCATCAAGGACGGCCTCGTCGACACCGGCGCCATGAAACCGATAGCGCGCCTCGGCTACATGGATTATGCGGTCGTAACGCCTGAGACGATCTTCTCGATCAATCGTCCGGAGGTCGATGCCGCAGGCAGCGTGATCGCACCGGTTGACAGTTGGGACGGCAAATACCGGTAAGGCGATGAGCACGGTAATATCAGACGATACGCGCTGTCCGTGCCGCAAAAAGTCAGAGGCTGTGTCGTACGCCGCCTGCTGTGGTCGGTATCATGCCGGTGTCGCGGCGCCGACACCCGAGGCCTTGATGCGGTCGCGCTACGCAGCTTTCGCCCGATTCGACAGCGCCTACCTGCTGTCGACATGGCACCCGTCGAGCCGTCCAGCCACCATCGAACCCGAGGTTGGACGCGACTGGTACATGTTGAAGATCCTCGGCTCAGCCGAAGTCGGCGACACCGGGACCGTGTCGTTTGTCGCGCGATCGCGCCTCGGCGGCCGGACATGGGCGTTACAAGAGGTCTCACGCTTCGTCCGCGAACACGGGCGTTGGTATTATGTCGAGGGCCTGAGCAACGCGTGAGCGGTCGACGTGCGAAACAATTGCCACTGCTCACATTTTAGTGCGCCTGATGAAAGCTTGGACATGAGTTGCCAAAGTTTTTGCTTGCGCCGACACGCCGATCTCCGCTACCCATCTGCACAAAAGATCGGCAACTATCGTGTTGCCGAATAGATGAGCAAATCGTGTGACGCGGACCTCCACCGACGACGTCTCATCATCGCCACTGGCCGTTGGTCACGTGCAGCTCCCGAATCCGGTCGTGCTGGCGCCGATGTCCGGCGTGTCCGATCTGCCGTTCCGCCGCTTGGCTCATGATCTCGGCGCCGGGCTGGTCGTGTCTGAAATGGTCGCCAGCCGTGACCTTGTCGAAGACCGCGCCAAAGGCTTGCGCAAGGCCGCGGGCAAAGCCTGGAGCCCATATGCCATTCAGTTGGTCGGATGTGAAGCCGCCTGGATGCACGGCGGCGCCAAGATCGCAGCCGACCTCGGGGCCGACATCATCGACATCAACATGGGTTGCCCGGCGCGTGAAGTTACCGGTCGCTTGTCTGGTTCGGCCCTCATGCGCGATCTCGATCATGCCCAGAGCCTGATCGAGGCGGTCGTGTCGGCGGTCACGGTTCCGGTAACATTGAAGATGCGGCTCGGATGGGACGATCGCTCCATGAATGCGCCCGAGCTGGCGCGTCGCGCCGAAGCGGCAGGCATTCAGCTGATCACGGTGCATGGTCGGACGCGCCAGCAATTTTTCAAAGGTGAAGCCAATTGGTGCCACGTGCGCCCGGTCGTCGACGCCGTCAGTATTCCTGTGGTCGTCAACGGCGACATCACATCGGTCGATGCCGCCCGCGCCGCACTCGCGCAGTCGGGTGCCGCCGGCGTCATGATCGGCCGGGGTGCCTATGGAGCCCCCTGGTTGCCGGCCCGCATCGCCGCCGCGCTCGGCACAGGCATCGATCCGGGAGCCCCTGACCTGACGCGCCAAGCCGATCTGGCCATTGGGCACATCGAGGCGATGTTGGTGCATTACGGCCGCGACCTCGGCCACAAGAACGCAAAAAAGCATATCGGCTGGTATCTCGAGAGCAGCGGCGCGGACGCAGCGACGGTAAAAGTCTGGCGCCGCCGGTTGTGCACACTCGACGACCCAACGGCGGCCGTGCAGGGTCTGGCGGATTTCTACCGTCGCCTCCGGTCCGGCACGGTCGAGGTGGCCGCATGACACCACCTCCCGCCGACATCTCCGGCGCGCGCCTTGCCCGACGCCACATCGAGCACGACATCCTGCTTGGCGCACTCCCGCACCCGATCGTCGTTTTGGGTGAGGACGAACGGGTGCTGTTCGCAAACGCCGCCGCGGAAACATTCTTCGACACCAGTCAGGCCATGCTGAAGCGTCTAACGCTGACAGATATTCTGCACGCGCAGTCGCCGCTCGTCGCCTTGGTGGAACAGGTCCGTCGGACCGGCAACACGGTCAACGAATATGGCGTCGACGTCGGATTGCCGCGCCAGAATCATGTGCGCGTGGTCGATGTGTTCGGCGGCACCATGCCGGATCAACCCGGCCTGATCGTCGTGATGCTGCAGCAACGCTCGATGGCGCAAATGATCGAGCGGCAGGTGTCGCAACGACAGGCCGCGCGCTCGGTCTCGGGGATGGCGAGCATTCTCGCGCACGAAATCAAAAATCCGCTGTCGGGTATTCGCGGCGCGGCGCAGCTGCTGGAGCCGGCGCTCGGTGAGGAAGATCGTATACTCGCACGCTTGATCATCGACGAAACCAGCCGCATTCGCGCACTCGTCGATCGCATGGAGGTGTTCGGCGACGAACGTCCGCTGGAAACCGCACCGGTCAACATTCATGCCGTCCTCGATCACGTAAAACGCCTGGCGCAAACCGGCTTCGCTGCCGGTGTTCGCGTCGTCGAAGACTACGATCCGTCTTTGCCGAGCATCCCAGCGCACCGGGACAAGCTCGTGCAGGCTTTTCTCAACCTGGTGAAGAATGCGGCAGAGGCGCTCGAGGACACCAACGATGGCGGCCGCATTGTCGTGCGGACGGCCTTTCGCCCAGGCGTGCGGCTCGCCGTGCCGGGCTCGAGCGTGCGCGTGTCGTTACCGTTCATGATCGAGATCGAAGACAACGGACCCGGCATCCGCGACGACGTGCGGACGCAATTGTTCGACCCGTTCGTCACCACCAAGCGTACCGGCACGGGCCTCGGCCTGTCGCTCGTGGCCAAAATCATCGGTGATCACGGCGGCATCGTCGAATGCGACAGTGCGCCGAAACGCACCGTCTTCCGCGTACTTCTGCCGGTCGAAGCCACTCCCCCGAAACGCTGACGGAGACACCACAATGGCGCGTGGTACTATTCTGGTCGCGGACGACGACGGTGCTATCCGCACGGTCCTCAATCAGGCACTGGTCAGGGCAGGCTACATGCCGCGAGCGACCGGTAACGCGGCGACGCTGTGGCGATGGGTCAGCCAAGGCGAAGGCGATTGCGTCATCACCGACGTCGTCATGCCCGACGAAAACGCGTTCGATTTGATCCCGCGCATCAAACGCCTCCGACCGGACCTGCCGATCATCGTCATGAGCGCACAAAATACGCTGATGACGGCACTGTCGGCCGCGGAAAAAGGCGCGTTTGAATATCTGCCGAAACCGTTCGACATCGCCGAAGTGGTGAGTGTTGTCGGGCGCGCGCTCGCCGATCCGAGCCGCAAGGCCAAGGCGCCGACCCCCGACAACAAGGGCGACGATCTGCCCCTCATCGGGCGATCACCTGCGATGCAGGAGATCTATCGCATCATCGCGCGCCTGACCCAGACCGAACTGACCGTGCTGGTGACGGGCGAGAGCGGCACCGGCAAGGAGCTGGTCGCGCGCGTTCTGCACAATTTCGGCCGCCGCAAGAATGGCCCTTTCGTTGCGCTCAACATGGCGGCGAT
>JANOAW010000452.1:0-18891 GCA_031411355.1 Hyphomicrobiaceae bacterium
CAACTCGCCGCCCGCTTGGCGCGCCATCAGGTCGGCCAGATCCTGCGGGCTCTGGGCGATGGTCATGGAGCCGTCGCCCGCGAGCTGGAAATTCGCCGCTTTCTGTTTTCGTTGATCGCAGCTGAAGAGCGGGATCACGTCCGCGCCCGGATCGAGCCAGTGCCGACACGACGAGACAAATAGCCATCGCAGCCATCTGCTCCAGTCACGATCGAGGTTCAAGTCCATGGTCACGACCGACGTTCAAAACGCGCCTCGTCGGGAGCCCTTACCCGACGATGCGCCGCATATCCTCGTCGTCGACGACGATCAGCGCATCAGTCAGTTGCTCGGACGCTATCTGGTCGAAAACGGCTTTCGCGTCACCCTTGCCAACGATGCAGAAATCGCGCGCGCGCACATGCGCGGACTTGCGTTCGACCTCGTCATCCTGGACGTCATGATGCCGGGCGAAGACGGGCTGTCGCTGGCACGCGGCATGAAGGAAATCTCCGATATTCCCATCTGTATGTTGACGGCGCGTGCCGAAACCAGCGACCGCATCGTCGGTCTCGAAATCGGCGTCGACGACTATATCGCCAAGCCGTTCGAGCCGCGCGAACTGTTGCTGCGCCTGCAGAATATTCTAAAGCGCGGACGATCAACGCCCACCGCTGGTACGGCTGGCGTGCGTGATGAGATCCGCATGGGCGACTACCTGTTTTCGATCGGCCGCGGCGATCTGAAACGCGGCAACGAGACGATCAAGTTGACCGAGCGCGAGCGCGATCTCATGCGCATGTTCGCCCAGCGGCCGGGGGTTGCAGTTCCGCGTCACGAACTTGCCAGCGACGACACGACCGGCAGCGAGCGCGCGATCGACGTCCAGATCAATCGCCTGCGTCGAAAGATCGAGCAGGACCCCGCAAATCCCGTGTATCTGCAGACGGTTCGTGGCAAAGGCTATATTCTCTATATCGATTGACCCCAACGAGGCGCGACGGCCACCATGGCGATCGTGACGTCCGATGCACCCGAGGAGCGGCAGCGCTGGCTACCGCGTCGGCTGCGTGCGCTCTGGCGATTCGCGATGTCGCGCGTCACCTCGGTGTTTGCGGGTGTGCTGCCCAAAGGCCTGTACGCGCGTGCGATGCTGATCATCATCGCACCCATCGTGCTGCTCGAAAGCGTGGTCGCATTCACGTTCATGGAACGACATTGGGCGCAGACGACGGAGCGGTTGTCGGAGGCGACGGCGCGCGACATCGCAGCCGTCGTCGACATTTATGAGAACTTTCCCCTCGACGGCGACTATTCCAAGCTCACCGACGTCGCGCAGTCGAAACTCGGGCTCACATCGTTCTCGATCCTTCCCGAGGGCGAATTGCCGACCACCCAGGACAAGCCTTTTTTTGGCCTGCTCGAACGCAAACTCTCTGAGCAGATCCGCAATCAGGTCCGCAAGCCCTTTTGGATCGACACGGTCGGGCGGTCCAATCTGGTCGAGATTCGGGTCAAAGTCGACACGGCTATTCTGCGTATCATTGCGCCGCGCAACCAGATCTATGCCTCTAACAGTCACATTTTTCTGGTCTGGATGGTCGGCACATCGGTCGTCTTGTTGCTCGCTGCGACGCAACTCCTGTCCAATCAGATCCGGCCCATCCTGAAACTTGCGGATGCGGCCGATAGCTTCGGCAAGGGTCGCGGCGTACCGCATGATTTCAAGCCCCGCGGAGCGCGCGAGGTGCGGCTTGCGGCGGAGGCGTTTCTGGCCATGCGCGATCGCATCACGCAACACGTCGAACAGCGCACCCACATGCTTGCCGGCGTCAGTCACGATTTGAAAACGGTGTTGACGCGCTTCAAGCTTGAACTTGAGATGATGCGCAGCAGCGACAGCGTCGACGGCATGAAAGCCGACGTGATCGAAATGCAGCAGATGCTGGAGGAATACCTCGCCTTCACCCGAGGCGATGGCGGCGAGCAGCTCACCGACACGAACGTGCGCGAACTGTTGCAGGAGGTCGCCGACGATGCGGCGCATTTCGATGCGCCGATCACCCTCGACCTGCCACGCAGACGCCGCGACGTCATCATTCCCTTGAAGCGTCAGGCGATGAAACGAGCACTGATCAACTTGGTCTCGAACGCAGCCCGCTACGGCGACAAGGTGCTGATCCGCTCATCCATCGACCGCACCCGCCTCCAGATCGACGTCGAGGACGACGGCCCCGGCATTCCCGCCGACGAACGCGAAAATGTCTTCAAGCCGTTCTACCGCATCGATCATGCCCGCAACGTTGATCAAGGCCATGTCGGTCTCGGCATGGCCATCGCGCGCGACATCGCCAAGAGCCACGGCGGCGATATCGAACTCGGTCGCAGTGCTCTCGGCGGACTGCAAGTGACGCTGCGTGTGCCGCTATGAGGGGCCGGCCGGCTGCGCAATGACACGCCCAACCGAGGAGATGCCACCAACTCGACACGTTGGCCGCACTGGCATATGGCATACCAGACAACGTCAGGCGGATCGCATCATGTCGGCAATGGGTCAGAAGACGCAGCAAGCGCGTATTCATCCGGGCGCGGGTCGACGCTCTGCACCGCTTCACCCGAAGGGCCGCGTGCTCCGGCAGGCCGAAGTCGATGCCGTCGTCGCTTTGATCGGAGCTGCGCCATACGAGCGATCGCTTCTGATCGAATACCTGCATAAGATCCAGGACGCGGAAAAGTGTTTGCCGACGGGTCACCTGCACGGCCTTGCTGAATTGATGCGGTTGCCGATGGCCGAAGTCTATGAGGTCGCGACCTTCTATGCCCATTTCGACGTTGTGCCGGATGGCGCCGCCCGCCCGGCGAAAGTGACGATCCGCGTCTGTGACAGCCTGTCGTGCATGTTGGCTGGCTCGGAGGCGTTGTTGCTCGCCCTCGAGAGCGAACAAATGGCGGACGTCCGGATCGTCAGGGCGCCATGCATCGGCTCGTGTGATACGGCGCCGGCAGTCGAAGTCGGGCACCATCACGTCGATCGCGCGACCGCCTCGACGATCCGCGCGCTTGTGCAGTCCGGCCACGTACACCCTGACATCCCGGCGTTTGTCGACCTCGCCACCTATACGGCGAGCGGCGGATATGCAGTGCTCGCGCGCTGTCTCGACGGTACCCGTACGCCGGACGCGGTGATCGCGGCACTTTCGGACGGCGGCCTGCGCGGTCTCGGCGGCGCGGGTTTTCCAACGGGTCGCAAATGGTCACTGGTGCGCGCCGAGAAGGGCCCGCGCGTCATGGCGGTGAACGGCGACGAAGGCGAGCCCGGCACGTTCAAGGACCGCTATTATCTCGAGCGCAATCCGCACGCCTTTCTCGAAGGTATGCTCATCGCCGCCTGGGCAGTCGAGGCGACGGACGTGTACATCTACATGCGCGACGAATATCCGGCGGTTCTCTCAATTCTCGGCACTGAAATCGCATCCATCACTGCAGCTGGCCACACGCGCCATACCAAGGTCCATCTCCGCCGCGGCGCCGGCGCCTACATCGGTGGCGAAGAAAGCGCGATGATCGAGAGCATCGAGGGCAAGCGCGGCTTGCCCCGGCACCGTCCGCCATACGTCGCCCAAGTCGGGCTGTTCGGCCGCCCAACTCTCGTCAACAACGTCGAAACTTTATACTGGATACCTGAAATTCTCACCAACGGCGCCGCGTGGTTCGCAGCCCAAGGCAAGAACGGCGGCAAGGGGCTGCGCAGTTACTCAGTCTCTGGCCGCGTCAAAAAACCCGGCGTGGTGCTCACTGCCGCCGGCACGACCGCACGTGAACTGATCGACCTGTGCGGCGGTATGACCGAGGGACATGCTTTCAAAGGCTATCTTCCCGGTGGCGCTTCAGGCGGCATTCTACCGTCCTACATGAGCGACATCCCCTTGGATTTCGGACAACTCGAGAAACACGGCGCCTTCGTCGGCAGCCACGCCGTCGTCGTTTTGTCCGACAGGGACGACATGAAAGCAGTCGCCTTGAACCTGCTCGAATTTTTCGAAGACGAGAGTTGCGGCCAGTGCACGCCGTGTCGCAACGGCACCGAGAAGGCCGTCGCCCTGATGCGTGCCGGCAAGTGGGATCGCGACACCCTCGCCGACCTTACGCAAGTGATGGCGGACGCCTCGATATGCGGCCTCGGCCAAGCCGCACCAAACCCAATCAGGAGCGTGCTGAAATATTTCCCCGAGGACCTGCGCTGAGCGTCAAGGCTTGACCGCCGAAGTTCGCATCGCATCGAGCAGCACACGAACCGCCTTGCCGCCGCGCATCTGCGGATTGGAATGGGCGAACTTTTGCGCCGTCTCGCGTTCGAGAACGCGCGCCTTGGCAATTTTGAAGGCGTCGTCGAGGGAGCGGCCAACTTTCAGGCCGTCGACGAAAAAGGCGCGACCGAAATAAGTCCAATCGTCCTTCACGTCGGCGCCACAGCCGAACGAGGGATGGTCGGCATCGGCGGCTGTGATGAGCCAGGTCGTGTCGTCGGCGAGTTGGTCAGCAAACACCCCCGAATAACACGCGGAGATGATCACGATCTTGTGCCGGATCGGCGTCTCTTTCAACAGTCGGCCGAGCCGGCGCGGTGACACCAGTTCGGCGCGTCGGTTCGATGGCGCGACGATGCCGATACCCTCTTTCGACCCATGCGATGTCAGAAACAGCACAAGGATATCGCGATCCTTGTCGGCGTCGGCAGCGATGCCCTTCAACTGGTCGCGTATATCGGAAAAGCGCGCGTCCGCGATCGACGGGGTGTTGGCGCGCACGACGACTTTACCCGTTGCACCGAAATAAGTCTGAGCGACCCGGGCGGCGCCGAGCGTTTCGCGCTTGAAGATGGCCTCATCACCCCAAAGTCCGAACGCGGCGATATGGATACGAGGTGCGCTGACAGGTTGCCGAGGCACGGCCGGCTGCTGAGCGCGCGCAACGGTCGCGAACACGAGTGCCGCGATCAGAACTGAAAGGCCGCGGCGGGTCGTCATCGCTTGACCTCCTGCATGCAAGGCGACGTGCAACCGCAGTTGACACCAGTTTGGTGTGGAAAATGCGACACAACACGGCGCGCGCAACGTCCTTACGCGTTGAGCACTGATCTAGATGCGCCCCCAACGGCTGAACTTCACAGCCATGGCCATCGCCAAGCCATACGCGACCAGCGAAACGCCGATGACGGCGAATAAGTCTACCAGTGGCGCGCCCTGGCCGACCAGCCACCAACCGCCGACTGCGATGATGATGAGCCGGACCGCCTGCGAGACGACCGGCAAAACCATGCGGCCGGAGCCCTGACTGGCGAAATAGAGGCACAAGCCGAGCCCGTAAAAGGCATAGGCCGGTCCGGCGGCCGCGAAGTAGGCGCGAGCGGCACCGAGAACGAGCGGGTCTTTGGAATACAGCCCTCCCCACGCGTCGGGCCAGGTGGCGACCACGACACCGATCATGCCCATCATAGCCGCCGACAGCAGCCCGGCCGTCCACGCGGCGCGTTTGGCTCGTACGGGATCGCCCGCGCCGATGGCCATGCCGACCATCGGCACCGAGGCGACGCCAAAGGCAAAGGTGATCGGCACCAGCATGAATTCGAGCCGCGCGCCGATCCCATAACCGGCCAACGCTTCGGTGCCAAAGCGCGCGACGATTGCCGTCAGAATGAGCACGCCTCCGACCGACATCACAGGTGACGCGCAGGCAACCGCGCCCACCTTTAAAATGTCGACGAACATCTCACGCGACAGCGTGGCGCGATCGAATGTCAACCGGACCGCAGCGCCACCACGCCACAACAGCCAGAGCAGGAAAGCGGCCCCCGCGCCGAAGCTGATCACGAGCGCAGATGCGACACCCGCCATGCCAAATCCCGGGAGCGGCCCGATGCCGAGCCCGAGGGCAAATCCGAGGGCGATCTGCAAGGCCGAGACTGCGAGCAGCACCGCGGACGGCGTCTTCATGTTGCCGCACCCACGCAGGATCGAGGCGCATGTATTCGTGATCCAGATGCTGGCCGCGCCGAAGAACACCACGTGCGCGTACGCAAGACCTTGCGTGAGCACGTCACCTCGACCACCGAGCGCCACGGCGATGTGGCGCCCGAACACGGCGAACCCGATCATGAACATCACGGCGGCCAGCACGCCGATGACGACGGCATGCAGGGCCAAGGCCGATGCGCGTGCCGTGTCGCCGGCGCCGAGAGCACGACTGATGGCTGACGACACGCCGCCGCCCATGGCGCCAGCCGACATCATCTGCATCAGCATGACCAAGGGAAAGACCAACGCGAAGCCGGCGAGTGCGCTGGTGCCGAGTTGGCCGATATATATGGTCTCGGCCACGACGACGAGGGTCGACACGAACATGGCCGCGAAGTTCGGCAATGCCAGCCGCATCAACGTCGGCAGGATCGAGCCGCGAACGAGCAGGTCGCGGGACGCGTCGGTGCCGACCGTCATGCGACGGCCTTGGTGGCATCGCTGATGCGCGCAACCGCCTTCTCAGAGATCGGCCAGTTGATCAGCGCCGCCAGCACGCCGAGGGCGATCGAGATCCACCACATCATGTCGTAGGACTGGTAGGTGTCGAACATCCGGCCGGCGATCCAAACACCGAGAAACGATCCGATCTGATGCGACAGGAACACGATGCCAAACAGCATCGACATCCATTGTGTACCAAAGAAGGTCGCAACCAGCCCTGACGTCAGTGGCACGGTTGACAGCCAGAACAAGCCGAGGACGGCGCACAGGCCGATAACGACGAACGGACTGGGCGGCAACAGCAGGAAACCCGAAAACACGATCGAACGGGCAAAATAGATCAGGCTCAGCCCGCGCCGCTTCTCGATGAAACGGCCCGATTGTCCCGCCAGGAACGTGCCGATGATGTTGGCGATGCCGACCAGCGAAATGGCCATCGGCCCGACCCACGGCGCAAGTCCCTGCGTCTTGGCGAAATTCGGCAAGTGCGTGATGATGAACGCGACATGGAAGCCGCACACGAAGAAACCGAGGGTCAGCAACCAGAAACTGGGATGCGCGAACGCCTCGGCCAGCGCTTCGCGCAACGTCTGCTCCCGAACCGCGGTTTGCGGCACCGGCGGTTTACCGGAGAGCGGCAAGGCGGCAAGGATCAACATCGCGGAGATGCCGATCAACCACAGGATGCTCGACTGCCAGCCCACATACTCCATTAACAGATGGATCGCTGGCACGGCAATGAAGCTGCCGACACCCGCAGCCATGCCGATCGATGCGATGGCCGACAAGCGTTTTTCAGGCGGTGCCGCGCGGCTGACGGCACCAACGAGCGACGGTACCCCAAGGCCACTGGCGCCAATCCCCATCAAGACGCCGGACGCAAGCAACATTGGCCCGTTGCTGGCCATATACATCAGCCCCAGCCCCGCACAGGCGACGAGCACACAGATGATGACGACCTTGCCGGCCCCGATTTTATCGATGTAGGCGCCGGTGAAAGGGGCAGCGATGCCCATGAACAATTGCGACAGCCCCATCGCAATACTAAACACTTCCGACGTCACCTTGACGTCGGCGAGAAACGGAATTTGATACAGCCCCATGGATTGCGATCGGCCCATCGTGACACCGACGATCGTCCACACGCACAACATCGTGACGATGAACGGCACCGCGGCGGCCGCGGGTTTGGCGTTAGTCATGGTCGGCTCTTTTCGGTCTGGTCGTCGAACGCGTCGTCATCTAGCCATGACAAGTTTCTTGGCCCGACGGCAATGCCGCATCGTGCACACCGCACCAGCGCCCGGCGCGGACCCGGATTAGCCGGCAAACACCCCATCCCGTTTACCGACATGGCGCTCTCGCCCGCCCAAGGGCCAGTCTGGCACGGCTCCTGCTTTCCCTGTCTCGAACTGGAATTGCGAGCAGAGAAGAGCCCATGACCATGCGCAGTCTGCCTCGGATACGTGGCCGTTCGACACTCGACATCGATGCGCGCCGCATTCGAGACCGAGTGGAACCGCGCGTGGCGTCCGCCCGCACGGTCAGGTCGAGCGCCAAGCCGTCGCGGGTAACGTGGCTCGCCGACATTTTAACGCCTGACAAAAACAGTTTCGGTGTCCTTCGCTTGGCGATGGCGATCCTGGTCCTCGTCTCTCACGCCGTCTTCCTGACCACCGGAAAGGTCACTCTCGAGCCGCTCTACAGCTGGACCGGTTACACCCTTGGTCAGCATGGCGTGCAGGTATTCTTTATTCTGTCGGGCATTCTCGTCGCCCAGAGTTTGTTTCGCAGTCGCAGTGTCGTCGACTACGCCCTGGCGCGCGGACTGCGCATCTTTCCGGCGCTCGCCGTGTGCGTTCTGTTGACTGCAATGGTCCTCGGACCACTGCTGAGCGAATTGCCAGCGGCCCTGTATCTGAGTGAGAAGTGGACCGCCGCCTATATCGTCAAGACGCTGTCGCTCGCGACCGGCTCGGCCGAACTTCCGGGTGTGTTTCAAAATAATATCGTGCCGCGGGCCGTCAACACGTCCGTGTGGACACTGAAATATGAAGTCGTCTGCTACGTCATCTTCGCCCTTTTCGGCGTGTTGCTCTTGCATCTGAAGGCGTGGCGGCAGGCGGCTCTGATTCTGGCCTTCACCTGGCTGATGTTCGCGCTTGCCGTGCCATCCGGCATTTCAGCCTCCCTCGGCGAACGTTCGATGGTGCAGGTCCTGCACTACTTCACCATCTTCTTCGGCACAGGCGTGCTGGCTTATGCCGCGCGTCACTGGATACCGATCCACGCCGCACTGCTGGCGCCGTTGGCAGCCCTTCTCTGGCTGGCGATCGGGACCCGCTTCGCGGTGCCGGCCATGGCACTTTTCCTCGGCTACGCGACCATCTGGCTGTCGACGTTTCGCTACGGTCCGTTGCGGGATTTCACCAACGCCAACGATTATTCGTACGCGACATATCTGTATCATTTTCCTGTCGCCCAGGCCGTCCTGCACTTTGCCCCGGACATGCACTTGGTGCCGTTGATCGGCATTACCGCCGGCATCGTCCTGCCGCTCGCATTCTTGTCGTGGGAGTTGATCGAGCGGCCGGCCATGTCGTTACGGAAATGGTTTGTCGGCACGCCAGCACGCACATCACGCCAGGCGCCCATCGATGCTCCGCCCATCGATGCTCCGCCCATCGATGCTCCGCCCGTCGATGCTCCGCCCGTCGATGCTCCGCCTGTCGATGCCGCGGCCGTTGCCACGCGCGTTCCGCCAGCGCAGGCCGAAACAGTCGATGGCAGGCAGCAGCCTTCCGTTTCGCGACCTTCGCCAGCAGCCGAGACCCCGGCTGCGCGCATCTGGCGTCCGATGCCGACGCGGCGAACAATCTCGGTCATGCCCGACGCTCCGCTTATTACCGGCGCGAGCATCGTGACGCCGCCGCTGACCGGAAAAGCGCCACTGCATCACGCCATGCTGGCCGACGCATCTTCGGCGCCAGCGTCGACTCCGGCCCCGGCCCAAACTGTGGCTCAGGCCGCCCCGGAATTGGAGCCTCAGCGTCGATCGTTTTCGCTGCGTATCCCTCCGACGCCGCCAACGGCCGCCGAAGCGTCTCCAGCAGCAGTGATATCGCGCAGCCGCATGGCCATGGCGACGACACGTCGGATCTCGACAGCCATGTCGCCGCCGATCGATCTCTTGCCTCCGATCGAGCCAAATCGTGCGGTGGTGCCAAATCGTGCGGTCGTGACCGTTGGCAATGATGCGCCCCTGTCGCGCCGCGTCGTGCCACCCCGTCCGAATTGGCAACGCCCCCAGCCCATTTGAGCACCTGGACGTTTGTGTCGCGTGTCGTCATCACCAGGAGGCCATGACGACACGGGACGACATTGACGCCGACCTCGCGCATCTCGTGCGCCAAATCCACGCCTGTCGGCTGTGTCGGGATGCGCCGCGCGGGGCGCAGCTTCCCCACGAACCGCGGCCAATCCTGCAAGTTTCGACGACGGCCCGCATCGCATTGTGCGGCCAAGCGCCGGGCACGCGTGTGCACGCGTCCGGCAAACCTTTCACCGACGCATCGGGCGATCGCCTGCGCGCATGGACCGGCCTCGAAAGCGAAACCTTTTACGATTCCGCACGCGTCGCCGTCGTGCCGATGGGATTCTGTTTTCCGGGCCTCGATGCGAAAGGTGCCGATTTGCCGCCGCGTCGCGAGTGCGCACCGACGTGGCATCACACGCTGTTCGCCACATTGCCCCGCATCGAACTCGTGGTTTTGATCGGCGGCCATGCTCAGGCCTGGCACCTCGGAAACGACCGCCAGCCGACCGTCACCGAAACCGTCGCCGACTGGCGTCGAATTTTTGCTCGCCCCGGTCCGCGCCGATACCTACCCGTGCCGCATCCGTCCTGGCGCAATACCGGCTGGCTCAGGCGCCATCCCTGGTTCGAAGCCGACGTGGTGCCATTTCTGCGCAATCAGGTGCAGCGCGTCCTCTTAAAGTAGGTGTCTGACGGCTCGTCGCGCGTTTCAAGCTTGACGGCTGACGGAGCTGTCCCGCCAGCACACTTTTTACCATCAGAATTTGTAATTCAGGCCGACTCGCGCAATGTGTGCCGTAAGGTCGGTCGACGTGCTGAGATCGTTGGACCTTCCGGCATAAAGCGGGGACGGGTTGGTCACGCGGCTGGTGACACTGGCATTGCCGAAATCGACATACAGATATTCACCTTTCAGCGTCCAATTGCGGTTGAGCGCCCATTCGACACCACCCCCGACCGTCCAACCGGCCTTGGTGGAAGTCGAGGTTGCGCTGCCTCGACCATTGGTGCCGACGACGGCGCTCGCCGTGTCGCTGTAGCTGTTGGCAACGGCGAGATCCGTAGCCGCCAAGCCGCCGGTCACATAGACGAGGGCGCTCGGCGTGACGGCCAAGCCCAGCCTCAAGCGCGCGGTGAAAAGCCAGTTGGTGTCGATCGATGAGCCCGCGCCGAACGATTGACCGGAACCCGCCGCCGGAATGTTTGCCGATGCAAATCTGGACGAACTGAGGCGGAACGCGTTGAAGTCCACTTCTCCTCCGAGAACGACTTTTCCGCTTTGAAGATTGTAGCCGGCCTGCACGCCTCCCGTAGGGCCAGAAGGGTCGAGAGAACCACTCCCGAGCGCGGCAATCGCAGGGCCGTTTGCCACGAAACCGGGCGCGCAATAATATCCGGTTGCCGGACAGTCGCTTGAGCTGCTGGCGTCGGACTGGCCCCATGCGTATCCGATGTTTGCGCCGAGGTAGAATCCTGTCCAGCTGAACGGCGCAAGCTCCGTATCTTTAAGACTCCGCCGCGGCTCACCAGCTGCCAGAGCTCCAGTCGTCAGCGCCAACGCGCCAGTGACCAAGCCAGTGAACGCCATTCCCTTGACAAACGCCCTCAAGACACAACCTTTCTGACGCACTCAGTACTTTTACCCACCGTAGCCGAGGCGGCACGCCGCAGCCAAATCCGGTACGATGACCTACAAATTATCCGAATAGTCGCCGCTACATCAAATGTAACCAGTTTGACGACAAGCGAAACGATTCGCAGTGTGGCTCTTGAGCCACACCAGCAACGGCTCGCCCAGCTGAACCGCTCACGTCGCCATCACGTCCACGAATTTGATCTCCGGGTTCTTGTCGGCCGTCCAGCGCAGGTCGAACTCGCTGTCGGCCAGGAACACGTGGTTGCCGTCGGGATCGGTCGCGACGACGCGGCGATTTTTACTGATGAAGGTGTCGACGGCGACCTTCTCGCCCGCGATCCAGCGCAATGTCGAGCACGGCGCGGGATCAAAAATGATCGGCAGCCCATATTCATGTGTCAGCCGATCGGCGAGCACGTCGAGCTGCAAGGCGCCGATCACGCCAACGATCTGCGCCGAGCCGTCGATGGGCGTGAACAGTTGCACGACGCCCTCTTCCGCCATTTCCGACAGCGCTTCGCGCAGCTTCTTTGACCGAATTGCGTCGTCGAGGCGAACGCAACGCAGGTGTTCCGGCGCGAAACTGGGGATGCCTGTAAAGCGCAGGTCTTCGCCCTCCGTGATCGTATCGCCGATGCGCAGCAGCCCTTTGTTGGGAATGCCGACGATATCGCCGGCGAACGCCTCTTCGGCCAACGATCGATCCTGTGCGAAGAAAAACATCGGTGCCGACAACGCCACCGTGCGACCAGTGCGCACGATCTTGACCTTCATGCCGCGCCGCAATTTGCCCGAACAGATGCGCATGAACGCGATGCGGTCGCGATGATTCGGGTCCATGTTCGCTTGAATCTTGAAGATCAGCCCCGTCAGCCCGCTGTCCGTCGCCTGCACCTGACGTGATCCCGTCGCATGTCCAGCCGGTGGCGGGGCGTGCGCGATGAGCGCATCCAGCAGATCGCGAACGCCGAAATTGCGCAGTGCGCTGCCGAAGAAAACCGGCGTCAGCGTTCCATCTCGAAACGCCGTCTGATCAAAGCGATTGCAGGCGCCCTGGACGAGTTCGATCTCGTCATTCCAGCGCTGCGTCAGGCTTTCACTCAAGCCGTCGACGATGTGCGGATCGTTGGGACCGGTCAGCACGGCGCCCTCGTCGTCTTTGTCGATGCGCCGGATCCGTGGCGTGGTGAGATCATAGGTTCCGACGAATTCGCGCCCGCGTCCGACCGGCCAAACCATCGGCGCTGTATCGAGCGCCAGTGTCTTTTCGATCTCGTCGAGCAATTCGAACGGCTCACGACTGTCACGGTCCATCTTATTGATGAAGGTGATGATGGGAATGTCGCGCATGCGGCAGATCTCGAACAGTTTGCGCGTGCGCGCCTCGATACCGCGTGCGGCATCGATCACCATGATGGCCGAATCGACGGCTGTCAGGGTCCGATAGGTATGGTCCGAGAAATCTTCGTGGCCCGGCGTATCGAGCAGATTGAACACGGCGTTCCCGTATTCGAACGTCATGACCGAGGTGGCGACCGAAATGCCACGCGCCTTTTCGATCGCCATCCAGTCTGAACGAGTCGAGCGCTTGTCCGCCTTGGCCTTGACCTGCCCAGCGAGCTGAATGGCGCCGCCGAACATCAGCAGCTTTTCAGTCAGGGTCGTCTTGCCCGCGTCGGGGTGCGAGATGATCGCGAACGTGCGCCGGCGCGCAACTTGGCGAGCTTCTGCCGAAAGTGAGGTGTCAAGGGTCGTAGCATCGGTCATGGCGCCGCTTTTGGAAGTAAGCGCGACCCAAATCCAGCGTTTTTTCGCCTGAGCCGCGACTTTGGCCAGCGGCTCACAGGTCTCGTCACCCTCCACGGTGTGGTTCACGCCTGTTATAGGCGGACCGATACCTGCCTGCTCTGCCCAATTCGAGGACACGTGTTGCCATGACGCCTTGGTGGGACAAAGCGCGCCACGAAGACCGCCGGTCGCGCCTGATGGCGCGCAATCGCATCAAGGCTGAAATCCGCCGCTGGTTCGACGCCGCTGGCTTTGTCGAGGTCGATACGGCGTGTCTGCAAGTGTCGCCCGGCAACGAGACGCACTTGCACGCCTTTAAAACCGAGTTCGTGACCGAAGCCGGTGTGGCGACACCCTTCTATCTGCACACGTCACCCGAATTTGCCTGCAAGAAGCTGCTGGCGGCGGGTGAGACGAAAATTTTCACGTTCGCACCCTGTTTCCGCAACGGCGAACGAGGGCGGCTGCACGCGCCGGAATTCACTATGCTGGAATGGTATCGGGTCGGCGAGCCTTACACGCGCTTGTATGAGGATTGCGCGACGTTGGCTCGGATCGCAGCTGGCGTCACCGGCCGTGGCACATGGTCGTGGCGTGATCGCCATTGCGATGTGACAGCCCGTTTTGCAACCCCGTCCGTGATCGAGGCGTTCGCACGCCACGCCGGCATGTCGCTCGACGTCACGCTGACCGCGGCCGGCGATCCGATCCTCGATGCGATGCGCGCCGAGGCCGCACGCATCCAAATTCGCGTCGCAGACGACGACACCTGGTCGGACCTGTTCAGCCGCGTGCTGTCGGAGCGCATCGAACCGCAGCTCGGCTCTGGCACGCTCGACATGCTGTGCAATTACCCGAGCATCGAAGCGGCACTCGCCCGCAGGTGTGATCGCGACCCGCGCGTGGCCGAACGCTTCGAGATGTACTGTTGCGGCGTCGAACTCGCCAACGGCTTCGGCGAACTCACTGACGCGGCCGAACAGCGACGTCGCTTCGAGCTTGAAATGGCCGAGAAGGACCGCGTCTATGGTCGACGCTATCCGATCGACGAAGATTTCCTCGCGGCACTCGCCGACATGCCGCCAGCCGCCGGTTGCGCCCTCGGATTCGACCGCCTCGTCATGTTGGCGACCGGTGCAACCCACATCGATGAGATACGCTGGACGCCGGTTTGAAGCTTTCGAGTTGCGCGACGTGGTCGAAAAAAAAGCCGCTTGCGCCGGGAAATCCGTATTGCTTCGATTGTCTGCGTTCCCTAACCTCGCGCTTGGCCGTTTGGGCCAATTCAAGGGAGATGCTGCCATGCTCAGACGATCTCTTCGCCTACTATTGATCGCAGTCATAGCCTGTGCCGGGCTGCCGCTTGTGCCGCAGTTGGCCGAGGCCCAGAGCCGGTTCGCGTCCATGTCGTGTGGCCAGCTCTGGTACCAGCGCAACGCCATTTTTGCGCGCGCGGGCTATTGTTTCAAAACGCCTCAAGGCATCGGTGCCTTCGGCCGCGGTTGCTTCCCGCCTTACGGCGAACTGTCGGCGCGCTCGCAGTCGGTCGTCGATGAAATTCAGTCTTGGGAAAGCCGCAAGGGCTGCACGTGATGCGACCGACCGCGACCTTGGTCGCGCTGGCGTCGTGTATCGCTCCGATACCGACGCTGGCCCAAACGCCCGATCAGCGGGCGACGTCTCTGCAGCGGCTTGTGAAGGCCTACCCGGCGTTTCTCGCGTCGGTCGACGCCGACGTGCTCGTCTGGAAGGACGGCACCCGCATGGCCATCGACGACGGTCGTGGCATGAAGGCACACGAGACAATGCTGGCAACGGCCGACATCAAGGACATGCTGGCGATGCCCTACGTGGTGGGCAAGCCGACCGGCAATCCGGCTGTCGATGCCGACCCTGGGCGCGCGCGCAACAGAGCATTCTTCGACAAGATGTACGGCGACTGCACCACCAACGGAGTCGCGGCAAAGTTGGTCGATGTCGTCTGGTTGCCAAAGAAGTGGGGCCGAAAACTGAAGTTCACGTCAGTCAACGGCGCGGCGGAAAAGCTCGCGGCCGTATCGCTGGAACTCGATGCGCTGCCGGCCGCATTCGACCGTTTCCTGTTTCCGTCAGCCGGCACGTACGTTTGCCGTCCGATCGCAGGTACCACGCGCGTCAGTGCGCACGGACACGGTATCGCCGTCGACATTTCGACGGCCGTCACCGACTATTGGCTGTGGGCGGGCGGCAAGGCCGGCAATGCGATCCCCTATCGCAATAAAGTGCCGATGGTGATCGTCTCGATATTCGAAAAACACGGCTTCATCTGGGGGGGCAAATGGTATCACTACGATACCATGCATTTTGAATATCGACCGGAACTGATGCCTGATTGACTGCGCTGATCACGTGTCCCGATCACGTGCCTGTACCCGAGTGCCCGTTCGTTACAGGCTCGCACCGAGAACCAAGGTCCAGAAGGTCTTGAACTCGGTCTTGGGGTCTTGCACCAACGCGATGCCCATTTCGGTCGCATCGGCCAGTAACAGGTTCTTGTTGTGCCCGGCGCTGTCCTGCCAGCCCTTCATCACTTCATCGAATGACGCCTGTCCCGTGCCGACATTTTCGGCCGCGACCTTGGCGTTATAACCCGTGCGCTTCACCCGATCCCATGGATTTGAGCCGTCGGAGCCATAATGCGAAATGCGGTCCCACTTGGCGAGATCGCGCGAGTGCGCCTTGGCCGCGTCGGTGAGCGCCGGGTTGAGCTTCAGCGGCTTCAGCCCTTTGGTCGCGCGATACGCGTTGATGGTATCGCGTGCCTTGTCGAGTTCGAGCTTGGTGGTGCCGAAATCGCGATCTGCGAGTGCGCCCGCGGGTGCCTTTTCAAATGACCCTTTTGGTGCGCCGTCGAGGGCCGCTGTCTGCTGCTGACCAGCAACCGCCTTGCCGCGTGGTGGGCGAGCCGTCGAATCGCCGCCGAGACCGGTGCTGTTTTGACCCGCGACTGTGCGTTGAGACGGTGGGGCGTCGTTGGACGCAAACCCCGACGAGAGGTTGGCCGAGCCGAGCGAACATCCGCCGACGACCACAGATAAAAGGGCGGCACTGACAGCCGATACGAGAACGCGAACCATCACTCACTCACTTCCGCAGACATACGCGCGGTCGACTTTGCAGCGGTTATGCCGGGAACTCGTAAACCCTTCGTTAACGCTGACGAATTGGTAACGAATGCCTCGTCTGGCACCACTGCCGATGCGTCGCCGACCGATGCCATCAGGACCGCAAGAAGATGGCACCATTGCGCCGACCGTTGGGAGAAGCTGCGATATCGGATCGTTGCACAGGCACTGCTTTGGTCGAACGAGAATACGCCGGCCGTCGAAACGGGATGACGGGTCGTGTCCGCGTCATGCCGCCGTTGCCTTTTCCATCGGCCATCGATACGCCGGCTCATCCGCGTCGCGAGCCCTGAGCCCTTACATGTCCAAATCCGACGATCACGCCCGCCATCTCGAAGCCCTCGCCGAAATCGCGATCAAGGTCGGTCTTGGCCTGAAGAACAACCAACCCGTAGTCATGACGGCGCCGATCGAAGCGGCGGCATTCGCCCGCATGGTTGCAAAATATGCCTACAAGGCCGGCGCATCGCTCGTGACCACGCTTTACGACGACGACCAGATGACGCTTGCGCGCTACGAGCACGCCAAGGATCTCAGCTTCGACCACGCAGCCGGCTGGTTGTACGACGGCATGAGCCAAGCCTATGACCAGGGCGCCGCACGCCTCGCCATTCGTGGCGGCAACCCCAATCTGCTCGCCGGCCAAAATCCGGAGCGCATTTCTCGCGCCAATCGTGCGCTCAGCACAGCCTATCAACCGGCACTCGAGAAGATCACAGGTTTCGATATCAACTGGACCATCGTGCCCTATGCGTCGCCGGCTTGGGCCACAACGATGTTCCCCAAGGTATCTGAAAAGAAAGCCGTCGAGAAACTCTGGGACGCCATCTTTGCCGCGACCCGCGCCGACGTGGATGATCCCGTCGCCAACTGGAAGGCGCACAACAAGGATCTGGCCAAACGCACATCGTATCTGAACAAGAAAGCCTTCGCGCTCCTGCATTTCATCGGCCCGGGTACCGACCTGAAGGTCGGTCTGGCGGACGAACACGAATGGTGCGGCGGCGCTGCGACCGCCAAGAACGGCATCACGTGCAATGCCAACATTCCAACTGAAGAAGTCTTCACCACACCCCACAAACTGCGCGTCGACGGACACGTGGCGGCGACCAAACCGTTGTCCTATATGGGCACGTTGATCGAAGACATAAACGTTCGCTTCGAAGCCGGCCGCATCGTCGATGCCAAAGCGGCCAAGGGCGGCAATGTCTTGAACAAAGTCCTCGATACCGATGACGGCGCCCGTCGCCTGGGTGAGGTAGCGCTGGTGCCGCATTCCTCGCCGATCTCCAAGAGCGGTCTGCTGTTCTACAACACCTTGTTCGACGAGAACGCGTCCTGCCACATTGCGCTCGGCCAAGCCTACGCGAAGTGTTTCCGCGGCGGCACCGCTATGAGCGAGAAGGAATTGGCCAAGCGCGGCGCCAATCGCTCACTTATCCACATCGATTGGATGATCGGCTCCGACATGGTCGATATCGACGGTATCGATATGTCTGGCCGCGCCGAGCCGTTGATGCGCAAGGGCGAATGGGTGAAGTAACGGGAACAATGGCCAGATATTGATTGGAGGATACCCGTTCTGGGCGCGTGTGCCGTCGAGGGGGCGAGATCATCATGCCGAAATCTCTGAAGGCCATACTCGATGCCCGTATCGCGACGGGCCAGCTGCAGCCGGACGACGCACAGCGTCGGGCGCTGGTGCGCCTCGATCGACTGGCAACTGACCTTCCGCCCTGGCGCCCCGCCCGCACGGGCCTGTTCGGCGGCCTATTCGCATCGAAGACGCCGCCGCCGCGCGGGCTCTACATCCACGGCAAGGTCGGCCGCGGCAAGACGATGCTGATGGATTTGTTCCACGAAGCGGTGACGTTCACGCCGCGCCGGCGCATTCATTTTCACGCCTTTATGTCCGAGGTACATCAGGCGATCGCGCAAGCGCGCGCGTCGGTCGACGGCGACCCCATTCCTTTTGTCGCTGAAAAGATCGCGAAGGGCGCACAGCTGCTTTGCTTCGATGAATTCCACGTCACCGACATCGCCGACGCCATGATTCTGGGCCGGCTGTTCACAGGGCTGTTCGAACGTCAGGTCGTCGTCGTCGCCACGTCGAATGTGGCACCGTCCGGCTTGTATAAAAACGGGCTTAATCGCCAGCTTTTCGAACCTTTCATCGCCATGCTCGAAAACCACATGGACGTTTTGGAACTTGAGTCCGCCAAAGATTTCAGGCTTGAGAAACTGGCCGGCCGGCCCTTGTATTTTTCCCCGCTCGACGCCCACGCGCACGCCGAATTGCGCGCGGCCTTCACGCGGCTGACCGGCCGAGTGACCGGAGAGCCCCGCGATCTCGACGTCAATGGCCGAAAGGTCCGCATCGATGAGATGGCCGAGGGCACCGCATTTGTCACCTTTGAAGCGCTGTGTGCCCGGCCCCTTGGCGCCGAAGATTATCTGCACATGGCAGAAGCCTTTCACACGATCATCCTT
>JANOAW010000453.1:0-1912 GCA_031411355.1 Hyphomicrobiaceae bacterium
CCGCGCGCAGGCCGGCGTCATGCTGCAGGCGGCCGGGTGGGCGTTGCTGTTGCTGTCGGGCGTGTTCGTGCCGGGTTCGCTGGCCGATCTCGCCGCCTCGTCACTGGCGATGGCCGGCCTCGCCGGCGGCCTGGCCCTGAACTCGACCGCATTCGACCTGTGGTGCGGCCGGCCCGCGTTCGCCCGCGCGCCGGCGGTGATCGCGATCATCCTGCCGGTCGGCTACGCGGTCGGCTTCTCGAACTACGCGTTCCGCGTCGGCTGGGCCAACGGGCTGCTGACGCTGCAGATGGCGCTGGTGACCGTCGCGCTGTGGCGCCGGCCCGCCGTGCCCGTCGGGCGCTGGCGCTACCTGCTGATCGTCAGCCTGCTGGCCCAGATGCTGGTGACCGCGGGCCGCGGCGTCCTCGGTGCGTTCTTCACCGAGAGCTACCCGACCTTCCTGACGCCGCATCCGGTCAATCTCGCCTTTGCGCTGCTCGCCAACGCCAGCACGACGCTGTCGCTGATCGCCATCCTGCTCGCGCACCGCGACGAGGCCGCGCGCGAACTGCAGCGCCTGGCCACCGTCGACGGCCTGACCGGCGTGCTGAACCGGCGCGCCTGGATGGCGGCCGCCGACACGGCGCTGGCCGTCAGCGCGCGCTACGGCCACCCGGTCGCGGTGCTGATGATCGACCTCGACCACTTCAAGCGCATCAACGACCGCCTCGGCCACGACGCCGGCGACCGTGCGCTGCACTTCGTCGCCACGGCGCTGCAATCGGCCGTTCGCGGCGGTGACCTGGTGGGCCGCTACGGCGGCGAGGAATTCTGCGTGCTGATGAACCACGCCGATCTGCCGGCCACCGTTGCGTTCGATGCGCGGATGCGCGCGTCTCTCGCCCAGGCCGCCGGCAGCGAACTCGGCTTCGACCTCACCTACAGCGCCGGGATCGCCACGCGCGATTCGCTCGACGACACGCTCGCGACGCTGCTGAAGCGCGCCGACGACAACCTCTACAGCGCCAAGCACCAGGGCCGCGCGCGGACGGTCGACTCCGACGGCTTCAGCGTCCACGACACGATCACGCGCAACTCCGGCAACTACGCGGCCATTGTCGCGGCGGCCGCCTGAGCGCTGCTCACACCCGCTCGAAGATCGCGGCGATGCCCTGGCCGCCGCCGATGCACATGGTGACGAGGGCGTAGCGCCCGTTGATGCGCTGCAGCTCATGGAGCGCCTTGGTCGCGATGATCGCGCCGGTCGCGCCGACCGGGTGCCCGAGCGAGATGCCCGAGCCGTTCGGGTTGACCTTGGCCGGGTCGAGCTCCAGCGCACGGGTCACGGCGCAGGCTTGCGCGGCGAAGGCTTCGTTGGACTCGATGACATCGAGATCGGCCACGCTCAGCCCGGCGCGCTTCAGCGCGAGACGCGAGGCCGGGATCGGGCCCAGCCCCATCAGCTTCGGGTCGACGCCGGCATGCGCGTAGCTGACCAGCCGCGCCATCGGCGTGAGGCCGCGCGAGGTGACGGCAGCGCCGGTCGCGAGCACCAGCGCGGCGGCGCCGTCGTTGACGCCGGACGCGTTGCCGGCCGTCACCGACCCGTCGGGCTTGAAGGCCGGCTTCATCTTCGCGAGCTGCTCGGCGGTGACGTCGCCGCGCACGTGCTCGTCGGTGTCGAAGCGCACCGTGCCCTTGCGGCTGACGATCTCGACCGGCACGATCTGGCCGCTGAAGCGCCCCTCGGCGATCGCACGCGCCGCGCGCTGCTGGCTCTGCAGCGCGAGCGCGTCCTGCATCTCGCGGGTGATGCCGTCGCGCGCCGCGACGTTCTCGGCGGTGATGCCCATGTGGATCTTGTGGAACGGGTCGTGCAGGATGCCGAGCATGTAGTCGAGCGTCGTCACGTCGCCCATGCGCGCGCCCC
>JANOAW010000454.1:0-3552 GCA_031411355.1 Hyphomicrobiaceae bacterium
GGCTCACGTACAGACGCAGCATGAGCGGCAGCATCGCCGAGCCCTCGGCGTAGTGCAGGAATTGACTGTAGCGATCATACTCCGGCGTGCCCATCGCCGGCTGCAAGCGACCGCCACCGTAGCGACGGACGAGATAGTCGATGATGGCGCCGGATTCGATGATCACCCGCCCCTGATCGCAGATGACCGGCGATTTGCCGAGCGGATGGATGGCTTTGAGTTGCGCCGGCGCGAGGTTGGTCACCGGATCGCGCTGGTAGGCCACTGTCGTGTAGGGCAGTTCCAGCTCTTCAAGCAGCCACGAGATGCGGCGCGAGCGGGAGGCGTTGAGGTGGTGCAATTCGATCATGGTCGTCGAGCCTCGATGGGGATTGATAGCGTTTCTGTGGATGTCGTCGACGAAGCGGGCGGTGCGGGCACATGAAATCTGCTAGTTTGCAGGCATGCAAGCTTATCTCGATCTCCTCCGTCACGTGCGTGACACCGGCGTCCGCAAGACCGACCGCACCGGCACGGGTACGCTCAGCGTGTTCGGCCACCAGATGCGTTTCGACCTGGCGCAAGGATTCCCGCTGGTCACGACCAAGAAACTGCACCTGAAATCGATTATTCACGAGCTGTTGTGGTTTCTATCGGGTGACACAAACGTCGCATACCTGCGTCGCAACGGCGTTTCCATCTGGGACGACTGGGCCGATGAAACAGGTGATCTCGGTCCCGTTTATGGCCGGCAGTGGCGGTCATGGGCCACGCCCGACGGCCGCAGCATCGATCAGATCAAAGAGGTGGTGCAGACGATCAAGACCAACCCGGATTCGCGCCGGATCATCGTCTCGGCCTGGAACCCGGCCGACATTCCCGACATGGCGCTGGCGCCGTGTCACTGCCTGTTCCAATTTTATGTGGCCGACGGAAAACTGTCCTGCCAGCTGTACCAAAGGTCAGCCGACATTTTTCTCGGGGTGCCCTTCAACATCGCGAGCTATGCCGCGTTGACACTGATGATGGCGCAAGTGACCGGCCTGAAGCCCGGTGATTTTGTGCACACGTTCGGCGATGCGCACCTGTACCTCAACCACCTCGAGCAAGCCGACCTGCAATTGCAACGCGCGCCTCGGGCCCTGCCTCGGCTGGTGTTGGCACCGAACGTCGGATCAATTTTCGATTTCAGGTATGAGGATTTCACGCTCGTCGGCTATGATCCGCATCCGCACATCAAGGCGCCGGTCGCTGTCTGAGATGGGCGCTATCTGAGGCCGACTGAAAGTTCAGCCGTCGGCCACAAGCACGCATTTGAGGATGCCGTAATCGTATCGGCCGTCCAACGCCGCGTGAGCCGGACCAAGTTTCAACGAATCACGCGTGCCGCACGTGTCGAACGCCGCGCGGATGGTGTCGACGTCGCTCGCATCGAGATCGACGACCTCATCGATCTCGATCAAGCCGGCTTCGATGGCCTCGGCGAAATGGCCGTACACTGTCGACGCCGTCATGCCGCTAATGGCGGCGATATCGTCGACGCTCTTGGCCTCGATATGCAACGCCAATGTCTGATTGACGGTCGCGGACAGACGGTTGTCGAGCAGCGGATGCTTCTTGAACTTGGCAATCACGTCGAGGAGCGCTGCGCCGTAGCGGGCAATCTTGCGATCGCCCATGCCGGAGATACCGTGCAATTCGCCCTCGCTTTTCGGCCGCTTGGCCGCGAGTTCGAGCAACACGCTGTCGTGCGCGATGACGTATGGTGGCAGATTTTGTTCAGATGCGAGTTGCTGGCGCAGCGTGCGCAAGGCGCCAAAAAGCGCTTCGTCGCCAGGCGGGACAACGGGACCGCCGCGCTTTTCCTTCTTTTTCGCATCCTTGACAGCGCGCATCGACATCATGGCCCGGCGCATCAAAAACTGCTGCTCTCCGCGCAGCAACGGGCGGGCGCGTTCGTTGACGAGTTGCAGGCCGCCAAATTCGGTATCCTGGACTAGATATCCACCCGTGACCAACTGGCGGAACACGCTCTTCCAATCGTCGACGTCGAGTTCCTTGCCGATGCCGAAGACCTTGAGCTTGTCGTGGCCGTTGCGAGCGATGCGATCATCTTTGCCGCCACGCAGGAGGTCGATGAGATAGGTCATGCCGAAGCGCTCGCCCGTGCGATAGGCGGCCGACAAGGCTTTCTGCGCGGCTTCCGTGCCATCGACGCGCTCCGGTGGCTCGATGCAGGTGTCGCAGTTGCCGCACGGCGCGCTGTCGGCTTCTCCGAAATAGCTCAACAGCAATTGGCGGCGGCAGTGCGCGGTCTCACAAAGGCCGATCAGCGCATCCAGTTTCTGGCGCATGGCCGACTTGAACTGCTCGCTGCCCTCGCTTTGTTCGTTCCAACGCCGATAGGTGACCACGTCGTCGAGGCCATAGCTCATCCACGCATTCGCCGGCCCGCCGTCGCGTCCGGCTCGACCGGTTTCCTGATAATAGCTCTCGATTGTCTTGGGTAAGTTCAAGTGCGCGACGAAGCGCACGTCGGGCTTGTCGATACCCATGCCGAAGGCGATGGTCGCGACGACGATCAAGTCATCTTCCTTGAGGAATTTCGACTGCGCAGCGGCGCGCACTTTCTGATCCAGACCGGCGTGGTAGACGACGGCGCGGCGGCCGCGCTTGTTCAACCAGTCGGCCGTTTCTTCACAGGCTTTGCGCGACAGGCAATAGACGATGCCAGCATCCGTCTTGTGCTCGGCGTCGAGGAATTGCAGCAGTTTTTCTCGAGCGGACGCGCCGCCGCCACCGTCTGCGATGGTGTAGCGAATGTTCGGGCGGTCGAAACTGGCGACGAACCGGTCTGCGTTTTCAAGCCGCAGCTCAGCGACGATTTCATCGCGCGTCTTCTCGTCGGCGGTCGCGGTCAGAGCGATGCGCGGCACGTTCGGAAAGCGCTCCGGCAAGATGCGGAGCTGGCGATATTCCGGGCGGAAATCATGGCCCCACTGCGACACGCAATGAGCTTCGTCGATGGCAAACAGGGCGATATCAGCGTTGGCCAGCAGATCGAGCATGCGCTCCTGCACCAGCCGCTCCGGCGCGACGTAGAGCAACTTCAGTTCACCGGACTTGAGCTGATGTTCGACGTTCAATGCCTCTTGCCAGGTCAGCGTCGAATTCAAGTACGCCGCGGTCACCCCGGCTTCGCGCAATGCATCGACCTGGTCTTTCATGAGCGCGATGAGCGGCGACACCACGATCGCCGTGCCGTGCCGGACCAGAGCCGGAACTTGATAGCACAGCGACTTGCCGCCGCCGGTCGGCATCAATGCCAGGCAATCCTTGCCCGACAGCAGCGTCTCGATGATCGATGCCTGATGCAGGCGAAAGGCTTTGTAGCCGAAGGTATGTTCGAGCACCGCTTGCGCGCGCGCCATGGGCGAATCGACTGCTGGTGATGCGCCCTCCGACGGTGGTGTCGACGTCGGTGTCGACGTCCGTCCCGTGGCCGGGGCCGGGGCCGGTTCGACTTTTGCCGCCCGAGCGGTCGCGGCTCGCCCCATCGCCTCTCGCCTCGGC
>JANOAW010000455.1:0-7002 GCA_031411355.1 Hyphomicrobiaceae bacterium
GCTACAAGCGGCACGTGACGTCTATACCCGGCGCGGTGAGAGTGCCTCGATCTGGGTCGTCGCCTCCGACGCCATCATCGCCTCTGATCCTGAGGATGCCGCTGAACTGTTCGAGCCGACCGCGAGCAAAATTTATCGCCATCCGACATTCTACAAAGTTCCCGACGATGTCGGCCATATGTGACGTCACCCGCCAGCGACGAGCGCCTCGTCCAAGCCGGCGTCACGCAGAACGGCGACCGCGGCCGCGACGTCGTCGATACCGACCATGATGCGCATCGGAAAAGCGGCAATCAAAGCTTCGACGCTCGCGATGTGCCGATCGGCGACGTGATAGGCGATGGCCGCATCTGTCAGCAGCGTTTCGACGAAGCTCGCCAGAACCGGATCCGATGTCGCGACGATGACCTTCATATCCGATGTCCCTTCGTCGCGATCTGCCTCAACGCCGTCCCATGCCTGGAATGGATATGAGCGTACGCAACAGACCTGCGACGTAGGTATACGCGGCCGCCTTGAGTAAGTTGCGTGCAGCCGGCATGTCGCGATCAGGGATGAAATTGCCTTGCTTCAACAGCGGCAATGCACGATTGAAACTGGCGTCAAATTCAACCGGCAGCGTGGTCACCTGCGTCGCGATCGACATGAGCAATGACCCGACCACGCCAACGACGTTGATCAGCAGCGCCCACGGCGTTTTGCCGAGTACCATCAGCAGAGGTGCCGCAAACAGAAATGCGGTCGCGATGGTTTGAAAGACGTGCGCTTTCTTGACCAGCTGCAAGCGTCGCTGAAACATCGGTAATGCCATGGCATGCTGCATGGCGTGACCGATCTCGTGGGCGGCAACAACGGTGCCGGACAAGGAGCGGCCGGTCATGAAGCGCGGCTCCAGGCGCACGGCGCGGGCATCTGGATCATAATGATTGCCAAGGTCGGTCGCCTCTACCTTGACGTTGGCCAATCCGAGCCGGTCGAGCGCCTCACGAGCGAATTCCGCGCCGGATTTGTCGAAATCCGGCCGCTCGCCGGCGTGTCGGTCGAGCACGCGCTGAATGTAAAGGCTCGGCAGCGCGACGAGCAGGAACGCCAGACCGAGTATGACGATGATCAGCAACATCGGACCTCCAGGCCTGACGATACGCCGCCCGCGCGAGCGAGTACACTCATCGCAATCGCTCGACGATGAGCAGTTCGGGCGCCGATGTGGCGCTGTCGAGGCGCGCGATCGAATGCACCGAGAAATCCGACGACAACGCAGCGATCGACCGCCGAACGCCGTCGGCTTCTTCAACGCCCCCGACGTGTCCGCGATAGACGATGATGGTCACGATGCCGCCGACCGCAAGCAGAGACACCGCTTGCGACACCGCCGAAATCGTCGTCTCGGTCGTGGTGATCGCGTGCTTTGCGGCGCCTGGAAGATAGCCAAGATTGAACATCACCACAGCCAGGCGCCCGTGCACCTCCGCAGCCAACAGGCGCGTCATATGTTCGTGCCCGGCATGAAAAAGTATCACCCGGCCGTCGCAGACCTGGGCGCCGGCAACGCGGGCACGCGTTCTCAACAGCGCGTCTGCTTGGACATCGAAACCGAACACCTGCCCGCGCAACCCCACGCACGCCGCGAGTATCATCGTGTCGTGTCCATTGCCGACCGTGGCGTCGACAGCGATTGCGCCCGCGTCGACGCGCGACCGGACGATCAAATGAGCGATTTCGGTAACGCGCAGCATGCATCGCGTCTCACCCGACCCGCACGGCTCGTCAACTGGCGGCGGCCTTGCGCTCGGCGATGCGGCGCTCGGCGCCCACGACGATGGCGGCACGGATATCATCGATCGCCGTCAGGTCGGGATCAAGCGCCAGATGCTGTGCCTCGGCCAGCCGGCGCAGATCGTCAGTGTTGTCGACTTTGGCAAGCGCGCCGAGCAAAGCGGGCTGGCCTTTTTTGGTCAGCATGGCAACGACACTGAAGGCAAACGGGTCAAACGTCGATGGCGCGGCAACTGGCGGCGGCGGTGGATCCCTGGCAGGCACATCACGTGGCGCAACTGGTGCCTGCTCCGACGTCAGGTCAACGGGGCGATCGCGCACCCGATCGTAGGCCTCGCGGCGCACTCTGACTTCGGCAATCGCACCGGTCAGCGTTTCGACGAGTGCGTTTTGCACTGCCGGCGCAACGCCGCCGACGGTTTCGACAAGACCGCGCAGGAATTTGTCCTTGCCGCCGCCCGAAAGTGGTTTGGTTTGGCGAACCATGGTTCTGCTCAACCGGTTTTCGCGAGTGGGGCAGCCGGTGCCGTCAGCCACGGCACGATTTCATCATAGAGGCGGCGCAGGTCCGGTATGCCGGTGCCGTATTTTTGCTCCATGGTTTTCAGACGCGGCTCCCAGTCGAAGGCATTGGCAATCGCCTCCGAGTGCGGAATTTGGGCGTCCAGGATCGGATGTAGCAGACCGATTTCCTCGATCAGCACCCGGTCCTTGCCGACGGAGCGCACGCTATTGGCGACACACGCGTACTTGCGCTGATCGAACGGTTTTTCGCTCAGGCTCTCGATCGAGCGCTCTTCTTCGATCAACAGCGCGATGCGGTCGACGGCCAGCTGCGACACATAATCTGGCCGAAACGGCACCAACACGCGATCCGCCGTGTGCAATGCAGCCAACGCCGCGAACGACAGTCCGGGAGCGCAATCCATGATCACGTGATCGAAGGAACCGCCGAACCGGCGCAACAACTGCTCGATCCGCCCGCGTACGCGCGATGCCACCACATCGGGGATATGCGACGATGACGCCTGCTTCAGATAGAGTTCGCCCTGGATATCTTCGAGCAGCAACGACCCCGGCAGCAGCGCGAGGCGAGGCGCCTTGCCGCTGGCATCCGATACGTCGCCCACGTTCGGAATTAGATAGTCCCGCGCTTGCGCCGGAATGCCCTCGAACAGATCGTAAAAGTAGTCCGCAATCGTCTTTTCGGCCTTGCGCGCAGCACTCCAGCCCTGGCCGCCGATGAGGATCAACGACGCATTACACTGACTGTCGAGATCGAGCACGAGAACGCGTTTGCCACCCCAGATCGCAAGCGACTGGGCCAACATCACGGACAACGTCGATTTGCCGACGCCACCCTTACGATTGGCAACTGCTAAAAAATGCGCCATGCGCGCTCCTGACGATGTCGATCGAGCCCGAGCGAAACGCTCCATGCGCGCACGCGCCACCCACTGAAACAGGCGGCGCGCACACGGCGGCAATTCACACCGATTCTTTGTCCGGCGTGGGCGCCGGCAGCGTGATTTTGTAAACCGGCGGTGTTTGGTCTCTGCGGCGCGCCTGCGGTGGCTGGAAGGCTCGACGTGCGTGCACGTCGCAATATGGCAGACCAGCGACTTTCTTCTTGCCGCAGAAGTGAAAGTCTTCGTGCTGCGGATCGCCGATCGGCCAGCGGCAGCAGCTCTCCGTCAACGTCGCGATGTATTTGCGCTCGGCCACGGGAATGACCACATCCTCGGCCGCCGGCACGTAGGCCTCGACATCGGGGCGGTACAGATCGCGCAATGGCGTGGTGCCACCCGCGACGGGTCGCTGCGGACGCTGCGGGCGCACCGGCTTGGTCGCCAGACTGACCCGGCGCGGCCTATGCGACTTCATGCGACTGGTCGTGGCCCGTCCGGCCAGCCCGAGGCGATGCACCTTGCCGATCACGGCATTGCGCGTCACGCCGCCGATGCGGCTCGCGATCTGGCTGGCACTGAGGCCTTCCTGCCAGAGCTTCTTCAGGGATTCGACGCGCTCGTCGTTCCACGACATGGACTACTTCTCCTATGATCGAGCCGACCGCCGGAGCGCACGAACGCGCGCAGGCGAGGCTTGCAGCCGGAGGCGACGAACACCGAGCGCAGCAGCAGTTGGCGCACAGCGATGTCCGGCCGCTCGGGCCAGCGACGCAACGAAACGCAGAGCGGGGAACAAGATCGCAACAGCGACACGCGGACACGGAATATCCGGACCGAAAGTGACGCAACGATTGACGCGAAGCTACAGTTACACGGTCACTCGATCGACGCACAAAAGACTGCTCAGCAGCCCGCCGATCGGATTAGGCCATCCCACAACCGGATGACGTCAACTTACGTTTTGGTAAATAAGCCTGGACAAGGCAGCGACTCAAGAGCGGCGCGTCCTCATGGACGTCTTCGCCTGTACGCGTGTCCGTTGAGCCACAACTCGCCCATGGCGCTTGATAGGCGTCAGAATATTGTGATGTTGCATGTGCTTGCCTGAACCACGGGCGCGAGCCGTAATTCGCACTTCGCCACAATCTTCCCATCCAAGCCGATTATATGGCGCCGACGTACGGCGCCGGTTTGCGGCCCGCGTGGGCTCTGATTGACCGACCCAACCCTGAAACTAAGCCGGCCCTCAACAAGCCGCCCCCTCGAACGAAGGCAGTGATCACGTGACCAGTATCGAAAACGATCGACGCGGCGGACGCCTGCGCAGTCTAGCGCTGGCCTTCGGATTAGGCTTCGCGGGTATGCTGCTGCTGGCAGCGCCTCGGCTCGCTTTCGCCGACGACACAAAAGTCGTCGCCAAAGTGAACGGCAAGACCATCACCGAAGGCGACTTGAAGTTCGCCGACGCCGAGCTTGGCCCGGAACTCGGTGCGATGCCCGAGGCGGGCAAGCGCCAGCTTCTGCTTGAATACATGATCGAGAACATCGTCTTCGCAGACGCGGCCGAGCAGGCGAAATTGAGCTCGGGTCCAGCCTTCGAAGCCCGGCTCGCATATTTGAAGCGGCGCGCCTTGCGCGAGATGTATTTCGACAAGTCGGTGCGCGATGCCATCACTGAGGCGGATGCGCGGAAATTCTATGATGAACAGGTGAAAGCCATCGTTCCGCAAGAGGAGCTGAGCGCCCGCCATATCCTGGTCGACAAGAAGGAGCTGGCAGACGACATCGCGGTCAAGCTGAAGGCCGGTGGAGATTTCGCAGCCCTCGCCAAACAGCACTCAAAGGACCCAGGCTCCAAGGAGAACGGCGGTGATCTCGGCTTCTTTGGCAAAGGCATGATGGTGCCTCAATTCGAAGAGGCGGCCTTCAAGCTCGCCAAAGGCGAAACGTCGCCGCCGGTGCAAAGCCAATTCGGCTTCCACATCATTCGCATCGACGACAAGCGCACTAAGCAGGCGCCACCTTTTGACTCCATTAAGGATCGCTTGATCGCAACGCTCGTCAATCAGAAGGCGCAGGCGGTATCGGCCGAAATGCGCGGCAAAGCCGTCGTTGACATCATCGATCCTGATCTCAAGAAAGCAGCTGAAGCCGCAAAGAAACCCTGACCGTTCGCATCACCCCGTTGGGATCGCTATCGCTCGAACGCCGAACACAGTAGTGGGCAGCTTCCGCATCGGACGCTGCCCCATGTTTTTTCCGACACCCCTCGTCAGCGGCACGCTGATCCAACGCTACAAGCGCTTTCTCGTCGATGTACGCCTCGACGACGGCTCCATCATTACAGGAGCCTGCGCCAACACCGGGTCCATGATCGGCTTGAAAGAGCCCGGCATGCGCGTCTGGTTGTCAACCTCGAACAACCCCGCCCGCAAATACCGATACACTTGGGAAATGGTCGAAACCGACCTTGGTCGTGGACCAGTTTTGGTCGGCATCAACACCCAGCATCCCAACAAGCTCGTCGAGGAAGGCATCCGGGCCGGCCAACTCGCAGCTGTGGCCGGCTATCCAGATTTGAAACGGGAACAGAAATACGGCCGCAACAGCCGCATCGACATCCTGCTTTCAGATGCCGCCAAGGGCTTGGCTTACGTCGAAGTGAAGAACGTGCACTTGTCGCGCACGGCTGGCCTGGCGGAATTTCCCGACAGCGTCACCGAGCGCGGCATCAAACATCTGGCGGAACTCACCGATATGGTCCGCGACGGCCACAAAGCCGTGATGGTGTTCTTGGTTCAGCGAGCCGACGTCGAACGATTGTCCTTCGCTCGCGATATCGATCCCCGGTACGGGCAGGCGTTCGATCTGGCGGTCAAGGGCGGCGTCGAAGCCGTTGCGTTACGGTGCACGCTCTCTACTACCCAGATCATGGTCGACGGACCCGTACCGATCTGCGGCTGACCTATTTAACTTTCGGCGCATCACCGTCGGCCAGACGACGCACCAACTCGGCCGTGTCGATCTCCGGTTCAGTCGCCTTGCCTTTGCCTTTGCCCTTGGCGGCCTTGGTCGCTGACGTCGATGCTGTCGGCATCGAAGCGGCTTTCGCGGGCTGCGGCATCGGCTCGAACGTGACAGCTGAGTGAGGCTCAGTCGGCTTGCCGACGATCTGGCGCACCACGTCAGCGTTCTGGGCCACCGTGTCGGTCGCCCCTGACGACAGCTTTTCCGCCTCGGCGTGCTTACCCTGGAGCCCGAGCACGAGGGCGAGGTTATGTATAAAGCGCCGATCGTCCGGCGTCTTCGCCTGTGCGTCGCGCAGCAGCGACTCGGCTTTTGCTGCTTCCCCGTTCATGGCGTAGGCCATGGCGAGATTGTTCAATACGGTCGGTTGTTCGGGTGCGAGCAATCGCGCGCGCTCGAAGAATTGGATCGCCTCTTCCTGTCGACCTTGCTTGGCCATCACGGTGCCGCGCGCCGACACCACCTTCCAATCCGGCCGCACGGGATCGTCGGCCTTTTCAAGCAGCGCCTGCGCAGTCGAGATCTGATCGTGTTCGAGCGCGAGCCGGCCATATTCAGACAACAACTCTCGATCCGTTGGGTTTTCGCGACTGGCATCTTGCAGAATGACCAACGCCTCTTTCTTGGCACCGAGCGCCTTCAGATTTTTGGCATAGTTGACCGCAGCGCGCGTAACGTTCGGACGATCGTCTGATTGATTCCCACAATAATCGGTGGCCATCTGCAAATCCGTGCTTGCCTCTGGATATTACGTGCCCGCGGTCATGATGGGAGTGGTCCCATTGAGTTC
>JANOAW010000456.1:0-4144 GCA_031411355.1 Hyphomicrobiaceae bacterium
CTCGCTCGCCCCGCAATACTGAAACGCGCAAGAAGAAGGCGCGCCGCGTCATTCCCCGCAAGCCGGTGACGACGTCGCTCGGCAACACCATCGGCGCGCGGCTGAAGGCTAAAAAGGCCGCTGGCAAGCGCTTGCAGGCCAAGGCCAAAGCAGCCGCCAAAGCTTAAACTGAACGTCGGCGACGGACGCAAGCGTGCGTAAGATCACCGTGGTTCAGGTCATTCCGCGCATGCGTTCCGGCGGCGCTGAACTCGGTTGCCTGCAAGTTGCTGAGGCGCTCGTGATGGCGGGGCACCGGGCGATCGTTGTATCGGCCGGCGGGCGCATGGTCGAAAACCTGCGCGGCGTCGGTGCCGAACATGTCGAGATGCCCGTCGCGGCCAAGAATCCGGTTTCTTTGGCGTTGAATGCGCGCCGGCTTGCGGCCCTGGTGAAGGCCGAGGGCGCCGATATCCTGCATGCTCGCAGTCGCGCGCCGGCCTGGAGTACTTTGGCCGCGGCACGGAGCTCGGATACCGCGTTCGTCACCACCTACCATTCCGAGTATTCCGAGCGCGGGCGGATCAAGAACCTGTATAACTCCGTCATGGCACGGAGCGATATCGTGATCGCCGTTTCGCACCACATGGCGACTTTGATTCGCAATCGGTATCACACGCCTGACAGCCGCATAGCCGTCATACCGCGTGCCTTCGATCCTGCCAAGTTCGATGCGCGCATGATCACGGCCGATCGGATCGCTGCGGTGCGCGCGCAGTTCGGGGCGGCGCCGGACGATCAGATCGCCCTGTTGGCCGGCCGGATCACCCGCCGCAAAGCGCAGGATCACTTCATCGAAGCGCTCGGCTTGTTGCGCCAGCAAGACCGTCCCGTACCGCTCGCGGTGTTGGCTGGCGAGGTCGAGAAGGACGATTTCAAAGCCGAACTGCTGGCGCGGGCTGCCGCTCTCGGAATCGCCGATCGGATTCGCATTCCGGGCTTCGTATCGGACATGCCAGCCGCCTTCACCGTGGCACACGTCCTGTTGAACATTTCTGCCTTCGAGGGCCTTCCGAGGGTCGCGCTCGAGGCGCAGTCGATGGCCTGCCCTGTGATCGTGTCCGACACCGGGCCCGGCCGCGAGGTCGCGTTGACGCCGCCCGACACGCCGCGCGCTGACGCTACCGGGTTGCGGGTGCCGTTCGCCGATCCCGCGGCTTTGGCCGACGCTGTTGCAGACATCTTCAGTGATGAAACCGCGCGCCGGCAGATGGGGGAACGCGCGGCACGGCATGTCCGCGCCACCTTCACCCTCGATCGGCTGACGTCATCGACGTTGCAGGTCTATGAAACCGTTCTTGCGCGACGCGGTCGGCTCTGACGACGACGCGATCGGCCTCTGGCAGAGTTCTTGCTCGGTGGGACACACGCGCGCCATGCGCAGCATCGTGCGACGAGAGTGGGATCAGAGCGACATGACGGGGCACAACGACCGGCCGGTTCTGGTTTACGGCACGGCGCCGGACAGCGGCACGGCTGAATATATCGCCGGCGAATTGCTCGACCGGCGTCTCATCGCCATGGCCAACGTTTTGCCGGGGATGACAACGCTTTCTCTCTGGCGCGGCAAACGCCAGAAGGACACCGAGGTGTTGATGATCTTTTCGACACGGGCCAGTCTCGCCGATGCGGCCGTGGCGGAGGCAAAGGTGCATCACCCCATCGACATGCCGATGTTCGTCGTCGTCGACACGACCGGCGGATTTGGTCCGTTTCTCGATTGGATCTTCGACCAGACCGAGGCGACGCGGGCGTGATGATCACGCATCGACGTCGAACATGGCGTCACCGAACTTGAGGGCGTTGCGCGCGATCGTGTGCCGATGGATTTCCGAGGCGCCGTCGAAGATGCGATAGATGCGGGCATCGCGATAATAACGCTCGATCGGCAGATCCTTGCAATAGCCCATGCCACCGAAAATCTGCACGGCGCGATCGACGACGCGGCCGAGCGTCTCCGCCGCGTTGACCTTGACCATGGCGATATGATCGCGCCCGTCTCGCCCGGCATCGAGTTCGAAAGCCGCGCGATGCAGAAGCAGGCGTGCGCTGTTGATCTCGATGATGCTGTCGGCCAGCATCTGCTGCACCATCTGGAAATCGCCCAGTGGCTGCCCGAACTGACGGCGTTGGCGCGCGTGGGCTAGCGTCTGTTTGAGCACATGCGTCGCCTTGCCGACGGCACGCGCACCGACCTGTGCCAAGCGTACACGGCCGAGCGTCGACAGGGCGAGCTTCAGCCCTTGGCCCTCTTGGCCGAGCAATGTTTCAGCCTCCAGCGGTACATCGTCGAACGCGAGCTCAACGTGACTGGTGCCGCGCAGCCCCATCATCGGTTGATCGCGTCCGATCGTGAACCCGGCCGAGCCTTTGTCGACAAGGAACATAGAGATGCCCTTCGGCCCGCGGTCGGGGTCGGTGACGGCCGTGACCATGAAGAAATCCGACACGAGACCGTCACTGATGAAGTGTTTGCTGCCGCTCAGCCGCCAACCGGCGCCGTGGCGTATCGCCCGGGTGCGAATACCGGCCGCGTCCGAACCGGCGTCGGGCTCGGTGATGGCGATCGATGCCACGCGTTCGCCGCGGACGCACGGCGTCAACCAGCGTTCGATCTGCGGCCCGCGACATTCGAGCAGCATCTCGTAGACATTGCCGAATGCCCGGCGGATGAGGATATCGCTCGTATAGCCGAATTGCTCTTCGGCCAGCATGTGATCGAGCGCCGAGAGACCGCCACCGCCGAAACGTTCCGGGATGTTCATGGCGTAAAGACCGAGCGACTTGGCCTTGCCGTGGATGGCGGCGGCGACATCGGCGCGTAGATTGCCGGTCGCCTCGACCTCGCTTTCGAGCGGGGTCAACTCGGAGCGGATGAACTTCCTGACCGTTGCAACAAGTTGTCGCTGGTGATCTTCAAGTGCGAACGTCATGCCGCTGCCCTGTGGTTGTGCGCGTCAGCCGATATGGCGGCTTATGACCAGAACGATGTCGATGAGCCAGCGTTGACCGCAGGCGCGGTGCAGCGTAGTACGATGCGTATACGAAGCGGCAAATCGTCCGGTGCAATCGACGCGGGGAAACTGAAATGTGGGAATGGTTCGCCGCTAACGGCATCGCCTTGTTGAATGTCATTTTCATCGACGTGGTGCTGGCGGGAGACAACGCGATCATCGTCGGCCTGGCGGCGGCTCAAGTGGCCCCTGAGATGCGCGCGCGGGTGATTTTCTGGGGCATCGCAGGTGCGGTCGTGCTTCGCATTGTGTTCGCTGCACTGACGTCCCAGTTGCTCGGCATCACCGGCCTGATGTTCGGCGGCGGACTTCTGCTGCTGTATGTCTGCTGGAAGATGTATCGACAGATCAGTGAAGGTCAGCACGCGCCGATCGATCTCGAAGGCGCCGCGGCACCAGCGACGCCGATGAAATTTTCATCGGCCGTAACCCAGATCATCCTTGCTGACGTAACGATGTCGCTCGACAACGTGCTCGCAGTGGCAGGCGCCGCCAAGGGATCACCGTTGGTCTTGATTATCGGCCTGGCAGTCGCCGTCGTGCTGATGGCTGTTGCGTCCAACTACATCGCCAATCTGCTCGTGCGTTATCCTTGGATCAGTTGGATCGGCCTGCTGATCATCCTGTACGTCGCGCTGAGCATGATGTGGTCCGGGTGGAACCAGGTTGAACAGGTGTATCCCAACTTGCTTTCGGGGCCGGAGATGCTCGACCTGTTGCGCAGCTGGGCCGCCGGCCGGGCCCGGTAGCGAGTGCGCTCGGCGCCTGTACACGAGCGTCGAGCGCGATCATCGGCATCACGCTCCGTGCTTATCGACCGCGCGCCGGTAGGCAGGTCGCGCCTCGATGCGATCGACGAACGCCGTCAAATTTGCATACGCGTCGCGGCCGGCGAACCGAGCCGCCATCTGCGCGACGAACGACAGCTGCACGTCGGCCCCCGTCAATGTGTCGCCGACGAACCAGTCGCGCCCCGCGAGTTCGCCGTCGAGATAGCCGAGGTGATTGCGCATTTCGTCGTCGACGCGCGGATGCAAAGGCTTGCCCGCGTCTTTCAGGCGGCTCACGTACAGACGCAGCATGAGCGGCAG
>JANOAW010000457.1:0-4377 GCA_031411355.1 Hyphomicrobiaceae bacterium
TGATCTCGCCGCGGCCGATGCCGAATTCCGTGAAACGCAGACAGCCCTCCGTGCACTGCAATCGACGATCCGCCAATTTAGAGAGTCGCTCGCGCGCACGGAAACCCGCCTCGAAGCAGCACGTGGGCGCCGGGTCGAGCACATTCGCAAAACGCAGGACGCGCTCGGCGTGCTGCCGACCGACTGCTTGGCACTCGCCGACCATGTAGCCGGTGTACCACTGCCGAAGTTGGCCGACATCGAACAGCTTTTGTCGAAGGCCAGGATCGACCGTGATCGCCTGGGCGGCGTCAATCTCATGGCTGAGGAGGAACTGGCCAAGCTCGATGCGCAATTCGGCGGGCTCGACCAGGAGCGCCAGGACGTCGAAGATGCCATCGCCAAATTGCGCGGCGGGATTGCTGAACTCAATCGCGAGGCGAAGGGACGCCTGACGGCTGCCTTCGACGTGGTCGACGGCCATTTTCGCCATTTGTTCGGCATTTTGTTCGACGGCGGCGAGGCGAGATTGCAGCTCCTCGAAAGTCCGGACGATCCCCTAGCTGGTGGGCTCGAAATCATCGCCAAACCGCCCGGAAAAAAACCGGCGACACTCTCGCTTCTGTCCGGCGGCGAGCAGACACTGACGGCCTTGTCTCTGATCTTCGCCGTTTTCCTCACCAACCCGTCACCGATCTGCGTTCTCGACGAAGTCGACGCACCTCTGGACGATGCCAACGTCGATCGCTTCTGCACCATGATGGAACGCATGAGTGCCGATACCACCACACGCTTCCTTGTCATCACGCACCATCCCCAGACCATGGCGCGCATGAACCGGCTGTTCGGCGTGACGATGGCCGAAAAGGGCGTGTCGCAACTCGTGTCGGTCGATCTGGAACTGGCGCGCGCCATCGTCGACGAGGACGTCGCAGCTTGACCGGATCGCGCCGAGACCGCTCGGCAGTCCGAAACGCTGGTGCAACCGGTCGCAATGCGCTTGACTGTGACGCGCCGTCGTCTATACGGAGCCACGGAATGCGGGCTTCACGGCCCGCTTTTCTTTTGCGCTTTCGTGATTTGTCTCGGTCGGCCCTTTGGGTTGTCAGCTCCCCTGGGCTGTCAGCCTATGGTTGCACGGTCGAGGGAAATCTGTCGTCCGGTTCACCGGCCAAGGAGAGAGCGTGCTGCGTCGCATCCGCGGCGCTGGCAACCCCGTGTATAAGAAAAGACGGATCTCGACATGACGAAGCGTATACGCGCCAAACACAAGATTGACCGCCGCCTCGGCCAGAACATCTGGGGCCGCTCCAAGTCGCCGCTCAACAAGCGCGAGAGCCGCCCCGGCCAGCATGGCGAACGCCGCGCGGGCAAAGTGTCCGATTACGGCCAGCAGCTGCGCGCCAAGCAGAAGCTCAAGGGCTATTACGGCAACATCGGCGAGCGCCATTTCCATGGCATCTACGAAGAGGCATCGCGCCTGAAAGGCTCGACGTCGGAGTTGCTGATCGGACTGCTTGAGCGCCGCCTCGACGCCGTCGTGTATCGCGCCAAATTCGTGCCGACAGTTTTCGCCGCACGCCAGTTCGTCAGCCACGGCCACGTGACCGTGAACGGCAAAAAGGTCGACATCCCCAGCTATCGTTGCAAGATCGGCGACGTCGTCGAGGTCAAGGAAAAGTCTCGCCAGCTGACGCTCGTGCTCGAGGCCATCAAGAGTTCCGAACGCGACACGCCGGATTACCTCGACGTCGACCACGGCAAGATGTCGGCCAAAATGAACCGCATCCCGGCCTTGTCCGACGTACCGTTCCCGGTTCAGATGGAACCGAATCTGGTGGTCGAATTCTACTCGCGTTGATATAACATCAACGCAAACGACATATGGCCGGTACCGAACTCTTCGGTCCGGCCTTTTTTGTCGCCATGTGCTGGATCGAGCGCGATCGATGTCGCCGACGTCTGCGAGCCGTGGTAATCCGTGGGTCGGCAAAGAGGCACCCCATGCACCTGATCATCGGCAACAAACTGTATTCGTCTTGGTCGCTGCGGCCGTGGATTTTGCTCAAGGCGATCGGCGTCGCCTTCAGGGAAACCGTTATTCCGCTGTCGCAGCCAGACACCAAGCGCAACATCCTCGAGCATTCGCCGACCGGCAAAGTACCGTTGTTGATCGACGGCGATATCCGCGTCTGGGAAAGCCTCGCCATCATGGAATATATCGCCGACAAATTCCCGCAGGCGCAGGTCTGGCCCGAAAACACCGCAGCACGCGCCCATGCCCGCGCCACGTCGAGCGAAATGCACGCTGGTTTTCAAGCCTTGCGCCAGGCCTGCCCGATGAACCTCGGCCGCACGTTCAAACCAAAGACGAGCCACGGCTCCGATGCCGACGCCAACGTCGCCCGCATCGAGACGTTGTGGGCCGAAGCGCGCAAACACCATGGCAGCGGCGGACCTTTCCTCTATGGGACGTTCAGCGCCGCCGATGCCATGTTCGCGCCGGTTGTCACCCGCCTCGATACCTATCAGGTCGCGGTCAAACCCGAGACGCGCAAGTACATGGACGCGGTATTGAAACATCCAGCCTTCGTCGAATGGCGCCTCGCCGCCTTGAAGGAGCCGTGGTTCCTGCCCGACTACGAAAAGGGACATGATGTGGTCGAGAGCTACATCAGCGCCAAATCCTGATCGCCCGCCGATAGTGCCGCAATGTCACGCCTCGAACGTCGCCCGTGAAAGTTACTCCATGTCGCAGAAAGCCACCGGTTCCGCGTATTTCATCGAAGAGAAGACAGAAGCGGTGGTCAGCCGCACGCTGTCTATTCTCGTCGACAACGAACCGGGTGTGCTGGCCCGCGTGATCGGTCTGTTCTCCGGCCGCGGCTACAACATCGACAGCCTCACCGTTTCCGAAACCAACCACGAGAAGCACCAGTCGCGCATCACCATCGTGACCAGCGGCACGGCAGCCGTCATCGAACAGATCATCCACCAGCTCGAGCGCCTGGTGCCGATCCACAGCGTCGCCGATCTGACCAAGGACGGCACCGGCATCGAGCGGGAACTGGCCCTGGTCAAGGTCGCAGGCTTCGGCGAGAAACGCATCGAGGCCTTGCGTCTGGCCGAGATTTTCCGCGCCAACGTCATCGACGCCTCGACGGAGCATTTCGTCTTCGAATTGACTGGCCGCACCAGCAAGATCGAGCAATTCATCAGTATCATGAGCGGGCTCGGCCTGGTCGAGATTTCGCGCACGGGCATCGCCGCCATCGGTCGCGGCCCCAAGGGCATGTGAGCGCGGATCGGCGTCAACCGGCCGACAAGAAGCGCTCCAATTTCTTGCGCTGTGTCTCGGCCGGCTCCTGATAATTCAGCGTGCCGACGAATTTTCCGGCCTTGTCCATCAGATAGACCGACGCCTCGTGGTTCATGGTGTAGCCGGTCGACGTCGGCACTTTCTGATAGAGCGCGCGGTATTTCTTGGCGACATCGGCGATTTCTGACTGCGAACCCGTCAATCCGACGATACGGGGATCGAAACTCGACAGATAGGTCTTGAGGAACGCGGGCGTATCCTGGTCTGGATCGACGGTTACGAACAGTATCCGCAGATCTTTGGCGAGGGGGCCGAGTTCCGCCATCCGGTTGGTCAACTCCAACAGCGTCGTTGGGCAAATATCAGGACAATTGGCGAAGCCGAAAAACAACGCGAACGGTCGACCCGCAAAATCCTTATCGGTGACGCGTCGCCCGTCGTGTGAGATGAGCGCGAACGGACCGCCAATCTGCGCCGACAGGGGCATGCCGCCGGGCTTCATGCCGAAAGCGACAATGCCGGCGACGATGGCCAACGCTGCGACCGCAGCCCAAGCCGCATAGCGAATGATCTTGAGCGCAGTCATGGATCGCCTCTCAATGGTGATGCTGCGTTTTTGTGTTGCCCGCACCCATCGGCACGACGGCGATGTCGACATCGACTGCACCGGCCTTTTCAAAACGCAGCGTCGCCTTGACGGAACGCCCCGCGACAGGCGCCTGCGTCAAGTCCATGAACATGACATGATATGCACCCGGCTTCAGTTCGAGTTTCGCGCCGGGTTCGATGATCAGCCCTGCTGGCAATTCGCGCATTTTCATCACGCCGGCGTCCATGGCCATTTCGTGGATCTCGACGCGCTTGGCGAACGCCGTCGTCACACTCATCAGGCGATCAGGCATCGTACCACCGTTGGTGATGGTCATGAAGCCGCCGGCGACGCGCGCGCCCTTCGGCGGCTCACGCGTAAAAACGTCTGCAATGGTCAGGTCGCCAGCTTTGACGGCCGGGGATTGGGCGTCCGCTCGGGTGATAGCGCCCCCGATACCGGTAAGCGCGACGGCAACGGCAACACGATA
>JANOAW010000458.1:0-9127 GCA_031411355.1 Hyphomicrobiaceae bacterium
GCGCCGTTCCAGGAGGTCGCGCACCTCGGGTTTGAGCGAGCGCGCCGTACCCGTGATCTCGGCCTCCATCGGAATGACGTTGCCGGCATTACCCGCGTGGAACATGCACAAAGAGATGATCGAGCTGTCGAGTGGATCGACGTTGCGCGAGGCGATCGATTGCATCGCGACGACGATGTGGGCACCGATCAGGACGGGGTCGACGGCGATATGGGGCTTGGCTGCATGTCCGCCTTTTCCGGTGATGACGATGTGAAGTTCGTCGGCGGCGGCAAGCATGGGGCCCGGCCGTGTAGCGAATGCGCCGATCGGCAGTCCCGGCGCGTTGTGCATGCCGTACACCTCCTGGATGTTCCAGCGTTCGATGAGACCATCCTTGACCATGGCTTCACCCCCCGCGCCGCCCTCTTCGGCCGGCTGAAAAATCATGATCGCCGTGCCGTCGAAATTGCGCGTTTCGGCAAGATATTTCGCGGCGCCGAGCAGGCTTGCCGTATGGCCGTCGTGGCCGCACGCGTGCATCGACCCGGCGACTTTGGAGGCGTGCGGCAATCCGGTCGCCTCGTGGATCGGCAGCGCATCCATGTCGGCGCGCATGCCGACAACTTTGCCCGAAGTCTGTTTGCGGCCCTTGATCACGGCAACGACACCCGTGCGGCCGATGCCGGGGATGACATCGTCACAACCGAAGGCGCGCAACTTTTCCGCGACGATCCCAGCCGTGCGGTGGACATCGTAGCGCAATTCCGGATGTTCGTGGAAATCGCGCCGCCAGGCGGAGACTTCGGCATTCATGTCGGCGATGCGATTGATGACAGGCATGAGTATCCCTCGAGTCGAATGGCGAACTGCCGCGATGCGGCTCATGTGGAGGCACATGCAGCCAGTGGGTCAACTGCTTTGATCAGATCGGCGTCAAAATCCGCCTTTCGCTTGATCGTCTTGGCCTGGCGTACCCGCGTGACGGCGGCGTGCGACATTGACCAACGCCCCTGGTCGGTCCTCGGCTGGCGATCGATCAAGCGCCTTGCGCATCACAGTCGCGTAACCCCGCTCCACTTCGACGCGCTCCCGCAGCGCGCTACGCATCAGGATCGCGTGCACCTTCGGCAGATTGTAGGCAGGCACAAAGAACACCAAGTGATGCTCCAGGTGATAGTTGACGAAGTAAGGCGCGATGAACGCGCGCTCGAGCCAGTTGGCGATCGTCGTGCGCGTATTGCGTAACGGATCGGTACTGTCAGACACGACGGCGTGCTCAGCGATATTGCGCACCCTCGTGACCACTTGAAACCAGGTCAAAAGCGGCACCAGCCAGAGCAGCGGGTAGGCCCACCAGACGCCGAAAGCAATTGCTGATCCAAACAGCGCGGCTTGGGTCATCAATTGCGGGCCAAGAGTATTCGCCAATGACGTCAATCGCTCGATCAGCCGGCGATCGGCAGAACCGAGGGCATTCAAAAATTGGGCTTTGCGCTGTTCGAATCCGGTCTGGCCTGTGATGTCGCGAATGAATTTGCGCCGATAACTCGCGTGCGTGATCGGAAACGGCGCTGATAAAATCAGATCGGGATCATCTGCCGTCTGCGTGTGTGCGTGATGTTGCAGGTGATAGCGGCGATACGCGCGCGTCTCTGCGCCAACCGGATAGGCGCACAGCCACTGCGCCAGTCGCAGATTCAGGTTTTCGTTGCGGGCCAACGCGCCGTGCGCCCCGTCATGCATCAGGATGGCAAGACCGAGCTGCCGCGATCCGATGATGGCGACGGCGAACAGATACGTCAGCGGGTTCGGCCAGACAACCACCATCGCGACAGCAGCGACGATCACGAACCAGGCATGCGCGATCATGGCGACGCCGCGCCATGTCACACGCTCACGCACTTCGGCCAATTCGACGTCACTCATGAAGCTGCGCGCAGGCAGGCGGCGCACGGCGCTTGGCTTTGTCGGTGAATGTGCATCGGACGTGGTCATGAAGCCTCCAGCGCAGGAAAGGGCTGCGACCCGTTCTACGGTCGTCACGGCGCCGCAGGTGTGAGACGCCGCGATCTCGTGCCGAGCCGCCTCAGCCCTTTTTCACAGGCGCGACGATCGCCTTCGGTCCTTTGGCAAACATGTCGGTGATAATGCTGTCGTACCAACCGATGCTTTCGGCAAAGTTCTGTTTGCGGACAGCCGCGTCTTCACCTTTCTGCGAAACGAAGCCGCCGGACGGATCGAATTTCCCATCCTTTGCTGCATAATTGGCGCCGATTTTTACGCAATCGTCGGGTGCCAGCAGCGACCAGCACGTATTGCGATAGCGGATCGGCATGCGTTGTGCTTTCGCCAGATCAGCGAGAATCTGATTGACGGCCACCTTCGCCTGGCTGTTGGCCGAAAAGGCCGACTTCGGCATTTCCGCCGCCACGGTCGCGTCGCCGAGGACATAGATATCCGCGCTGGCTTTCGATTGCATGGTCTCTGGGTTGACCGGGACCCAATCGCCCTGAACCACACCGGCCTTTTGAGCGATTTCGCCAGCGCGTTGTTGGGGAATGACGTTGGCAGCCGTAAATTTCACCTTCTTGCCGGCTTTGGTGGTGATCTCCCGCGCCTTCAGATCGAAATTGGCCACGGATTGATCGTCGATGTCGTTCGACAGATTGAGCTCGATCACGTCCTTGTAGTACTTGTCGAAGGCTTCGGCGAAAACGGGCTGTTTCGAGAACGCCTTTTTCGGGTCGAGAATGACAAGTTTCGATTTCGGTTTTTTGGTTTTGAAGTAGTGCGCGATCATACACGCGCGTTCATAGGGGCCGGGCGGGCACCGGTACGGATTGGCCGGCATCACCATTGCGAAGACGGAGCCGTTCGGCATCGCCGACAGCAGAGTGCCCAACTGCAATTTGCCGGGTCCATAGGTTTCATAGGCATGTGGCGCGATGACGGAAGCGGCTTTCGAATAACCGGGCACCGAGTCGTATTTTACTTCGATGCCGGGCGAGAGAACGAGTTTATCGTACGGCAATGTCTTGCCACTCGCGAGCGTCACGATCTTCTTTGTGATATCGACCGATGCCGCCCTGTCGAATACCATTTTTACGCCGGTTTTTGCGAGGTCCGTATAGCCGTGGTTGAGGCTTGAATAGGAACGGAACCCGCCGAGATAGAGGTTGGAAAAGAACGACGACGAATACGTCCGGTTGGCCTCGACCAACGTCACATCCAGAGCGCCGGCGCCGTCCTTTGCAAGATAGTGGGCAGCCGTTGCGCCACCAGCTCCGCCTCCGACCACCACGACCTTGGGTTTGGTCTGTGCGATTGCGAACGTCGGCAAGCCGAAGGCCGCGACAGCCGTGGTGCCAGTGACTTTGGCGAAGTCTCGTCTGGAAATCGTGGTCATGAGGTCCTCCCTGCGGTCGCCGATGCGATCGGCAAACCAGAGAGTACCTTGAGGGTGTTGTGGCGCGCCAGTGGGCCCGATGGCGTCCGACACGGCGACTTATATCCAAATTTGAAGGCAATTGCTGCCCTACTGTTGCCATATGAGAACAGCACAACCAAAGTCTCATAAGGCGCGTTTGCAACAGCTGCGAACATGCTATGAGGCGCGACTTTGGCAGTACGTGCATTTGCAGGATCGAAAATTCGGGCTAAAGCGTCGCATGCGCTCCATCTTGGTGGTGGCGAGGCGTGCAAGTGGTTTGAGAACTGCAAGAGTAGCGTCAGTTTGTGGTCAGTTCGTGTAAGAGTAGTGCGTCGTCGTGGAGGGAGATCAGGCGGAAATGTCGGCTGTCGTGACCCCAGTTCCGCTGACGTCGGCCCCGCAAGCCGAGTGGTTTCTTGCGCGTGACGGACAACAATTTGGCCCCTTGAGTGATCCCGAGCTGCGCAAACTTGTCGAGCTCGGCCATTTGAAACCGTCCGACCTTTTGTGGCGCGAGGGGTTTCCCGAGTGGCGATCAGCACGCATCTTGTTGTCTGAGGCGAGCGCCGCGCCGAAATTGCAGCCGGTTGTGGCAGCGTCCCCGTCACCTGTGGCAGAACCGGTCCACACACCTTCGCCCGCCGTCGTGCCTCAAGCGCCGGCACAGACCGAGAGCGTTGCGGTAAGTCATCCCGCGTCCAGTCCGGCGCGTATAGATCCGCCTGTCGCCGAGGTCCGCGCCGCACCGCTGGCGCCAGCACCCGCTTCGGTAAGCGCGCCAGCACCGGCCCAACGAACAGCTCCGCCACGTGCAGACCCACGTCATGTCGACTACCCCGTCGTCGCCGCGCCGACGGTCGCGCAACCGCAAGCCACACAGACCTACGCAACGCGTGCCAACGGGTCCACCTGGCCCACTCCGAGCCCTCAGTCATCAACTCCTCAGTCTCCAACCCCTCAGGCACCAACCCCTCAGCCCACGCCGGGTCCCTCGCTCACCCAACGTGCCGCCGAGGCGGCGCAGTCAGCGCTGTCCCGCTCCGCACCGGTCGCGGCCCCCGCATCGCAGCAGACGTATCAGCATCCGGCTCGCATCGACGTACCTCGCCCGGAGATGCGTCATCAGCCGATCGGCCAATCGAGGCCTGTGGCTCCCGCGCCGGGCCTGCAGCGTCCAATGAGCGGTGTGTCGAACCACGCCATGGCGGGTCATGCCATGGCGGGCCAATCCATGGGCCAGCCCATACGTCATGACGACGCGGCACCGCTTGCTGATCCGCGTATCATCGACGCTCCCCGTCCGGCGCCGCGTCTTGGACCCCAGTCGACGTATGCGCGTGGTCGACCTGCCGCACCAGTTGCCGCGCCGGATTTCGAGGACGACGAACACGACGCCCCACGCACGAGTGTCGGGCGCTGGATTGCACGCATTGCAATCGTGCTGTTTTTTCTCGCGACCTTATCGGCGGCGGCGCTGTATGCGTATCCGCACCGGGACAGTATTGCAGCGTTCGCGCGCAACTTGGTGCCAGCGACACTCATCGCGCCGCCGGCTAAATCGCCGTTGACAGGCTTTTCGCCGACGACGGAGGCGACGGATGTGGCGCTGCAGGCGGCACCGCTGTGGCGCACGCTCAAACGCGAATTTCCCGAATGGTACGCAGAGCGCGTGAAAGAAGCGTCGGCATCGGCACGGGATCAGAAGTCCGATGCCCAGATCGGTGACGCCATGATGGGGCATGTCATGGCGCTCCGCCGCAAGCACGCCGGCGACGCATTATCCTCAACGTCGGCACGCCTGAAGAGCATCGCCGTTTCGTTCTCCGATAATCTCGTCCGGCTCCGCGATACCAATGTCAATGCATGCCACGGCTTCATCACAGCCGGAGAAACCCATCCGGCATATGTCAAAGTGCTTGGCGAACCGACCCATACCGGCCCGCTGCAGGCACAGCTGGCGAGCGTATTTGAAGCCGTAGCCGAAGGCCGTAAGCTGCCGCGCGTTTATCCGCAACCGAAGCAAGCGGATTTCAATACGGTTGTATCGCTTTTGCAGAAACGCGGCTGGACTGACGCGGATATGCGACTGTTTTCCGACAGCGGCGCTTTCGGTAAGGCCGAGCCTGAAAAAATGTGCCGGATGGTAATCGATTGGTTCCAGGCGCAGCTTGAGATCAGTGATGACGACTCGCAAATCAGGCTGCTGTCGGATGCCCTGAAGCCCGTCATCGCCGGTTGACGTTCGGCCTGCGCAACACGCCACGCTCAGGGGCGCTGACCAACTCACTCTCAGCATGATCACAGCGACGTGCCAGCGCCCATTCCGTGTCGGTCAATGCAGCCGTCACCAGCGCGACCGACAACGCCGACGCGAGTTCGGCGTCCCGAGCCAGGATCGCCTCGTAAATCCGCCGGTGATCAGCAATCGAGCGCACGAATGCGCCATTGTCCGTCTCTCGCTTGATCCGCAGCGACCACAGGACCGTCGCGGCGACAACGCTTTTGAGGCACGTCAGCGCGCGGTTGCCGGTCGCCTCAAAAATCCGTTCGTGAAAGGCAATGTCGGCTGCGATCGATGCGTTGGTCAGTGGCGGCAACGACTCCATGCGTTCGAGCTCAGATAAAATGGCAGCCAGATCGGTCGGGGTCCGGCGTTCTGCGGCCAGACGTGCCGCATCGGGTTCGACACAGCGGCGCAATTCGAACAGGTCGCGCACGAAGGCGATCGTGACGCCTCCCTGCAACGACCACCGCAGAATGTCCGGATCGAGCAGGTTCCAATCGCTTTGCGGTCGCACCCGCGTGCCGCTTTTCGGTTTCGCCTCGATCAGGCCTTTGGCGGCTAAAAATTTGAGAGCCTCGCGATAGGCTGTGCGCGAGACCGCGACGTCGGCACCGAGCGAGGTTTCGTTGGGGAGTAGCGAGCCGCTCGGATAGCGGCCCGAGACGATGCCGACGGCGAGCCGGTCGAGCACTTGGTCGAAGGGGCGAGCCGATGCCGGATTGTGCGTGGCCGACCGATCGCCGAGCAGCGCGATCACGGTCGCGCGCAGCGTAGGCCGAGACGTGATCGCAGATCGTGTCATCGAAAGATCTCTGACGCGCACCGGAAAAAAAACCGGCGCAGGGCGCTTGACAACCGGCACTATAAAGTATGACTTTTTCCACGCAAGCATGTCGCAGGCTGAGCCTGAACGAGCCGCTAAGAGCTCGGGTGCACGTCATCGAAGTGGCGAACCGACAATGGTGTCTAGTCGACAGGACCTTTAGGGAGGATCCGCATGACGAAACTCAACAGGCGTAACGCGCTTAAAGCGACCGGCGGCATGGCTGCCATCCTGGCGACGGGCCGTATGCCCGCCATCGCTCAGGCTCCGACCGAAGTGCATTGGCTGAGGTGGAACGACTTCGTGCCGGCGTGTGACGAACTTCTGCGCAAGGAAATTCTGCCAGCCGCCGAAAAGGCGCTTGGCATCAAGGTGAAATACGAAACGGTCAACGGCAACGACCTCCAGCCGCGTATCACCGCCGGCATCCAGTCTGGCGCTGGTCCCGACCTCATCATGCTCTACAACAACCACCCGCACATCTATAAGGAAAGCCTTATGGACGTGTCGGATGTGGCCGAGGAAATCGGCAAGGACCAGGGTGGCTACGTCAATCTCGCCAAGGCCAACAATATGATCGGCGGCAAGTGGCTCGGCATTCCGTCGGGCACACTCGGCGCCATGAACGTCTACCGTAAATCGCTGTTTGCCGCCGAAGGCTTCAACGAATTTCCCAAGACCTGGGATGAATACCGCGGCTTGGGCAAGAAGCTGAAAGCCAAGGGCATGCCTATCGGCCAGTCACTCGGTCAGTCGTTCGGCGACCCGCCGACTTTCGTCTATCCGTTCCTGTGGTCGCACGGCTGCGCCGAGGTCGACGACAAGGGCAAAGTCGCGATCAACTCCAAGGAAACCGTCGACGCGGTCAAGTATCTGGTCGCGTTCTGGAAGGACGCGATGGACGAAGGTGGTCTCGCCTGGGACGACAGCTCGAACAACCGTGCCTTCCTGACTGGCACGCTGTCATCGACGCTCAACGGCGCATCGATCTACATCGAAGCGGCGAAGAAACCGACCGAGTATAAAGATGACAAGGGTCAGCCACTGCACCTCGACTGCGCGCACAACCCGCTGCCAGCTGGGCCAAAGGGCCAGTTCGGCATGCACACCTACATCGGCCACGTGATTCCGAAGTATTCGAAGAACGAGAAGGCCGCCAAGGATCTGATGCGCTTCGTGCATAAAAAAGAGAACTACGAGAAGTGGTTCGCCACGGGCAAAGGCTTCTACACGCCGAACACGACGTTCTGGGAAAGCCATGCCGTGTGGAAGGAAAACCCGGTCATGGCGCCGTTCTCCGTGGCAGCTAAGCAGGGCCTGACGCCCGGTTATCCGGGCGAGCCGAACGCCAAGGCTGCGGAAGTGCTGACCAAGTACCTGCTCGGCAACATGATGGCGTCGGCCGTCAAAGGTCAGTCAGCAGAAGATGCCGTCAAGGCATGCGAAGCGCAGCTGAAGACGATCTACGGTGCGTAAGACGTTTTGGTGTCTGACCTCTGGTCAGACACCAGGTCGCCACTTCTGATCCGGCCCCGACGACCTGCTGTGCCGTGGTGTTTGACCTGAGGTCAGACACCAAACGCTAGAGTATTCCGCATGGCCATCACTGCAACCGCAGGCGACATCTTCATCGCCAAGCCGAAATGGCGACCGTTGGAAAACGAGGGCAATCTCGCTTTTCTGCTGCTCACGCCGACTTTCGTGCTGCTCGGTCTGTTCATCGCCTACCCGTTCCTGCGCGGCATCATGTTGTCGGTAACAAATGCCCGCGTCGGCGTTCCGGGCACCTTTGTCGGCATGGAAAATTTTGCGCGCCTCGCCGTCGACCCGATTTTCCATGCCGTAGTCCGCAATACAATTCTGTACACGGCCGTCACGACAGTGTTCAAACTGGCGCTCGGTTTGTGGCTCGCCGTACTGCTGAACCGTGAGTTTAAATTCAAGGCGGTCACGCGCGCGTTCATCCTTCTGCCCTTCATCGTACCGACGGTTCTGGCCTGCTTTGCCTGGAAATGGATGTTCGACCCGACCATGTCGGTGGTCAACTGGGCGCTGTGGAAGCTCAACGTCATGTCGCTCGGCAGCCCCATCCAGTGGCTCGGCGATGGCGACATGGCCATGGTCTCGATCGTCATCATCAACGTCTGGCGCGGCGTGCCGTTCTTTGCCATCTCGCTGATGGCCGGCCTTCAGACAATCTCTCCCGATCTCCACGAGGCCGCGGCAATCGACGGCGCAAAGCCCTGGCAGCGGTTCATCTACATCACGTGGCCACTGCTGCTGCCGGTGACGATGGTGGTGGTGCTGTTCTCGGTGATCCAGACATTCGCTGATTTTCAAATCGTCGAAGTGATGACAGGCGGCGGCCCCGCCAACGCCACGCACGTCTTCGCCACCTACGCCTACCAGCTTGCGATCCGCGCCGGGCAGTTGAGCCAGGGCGCCGCCGTGTCGCTGGCGATGTTCCCGATCCTGTTCTTGATCGTGATCTTCCAGCTCATCTACATCCGGCGCGTGGAGACACGGTGATGATAGAAGGCTCATTCTGGCGCCGCTGGGTATTCTTCAGGCTGCCCGTGGCGGTGTTTCTGGCATTCCTGCTGATGCC